>JBJEMQ010000233.1:0-8006 GCA_051879755.1 Coprococcus sp.
CAGCAAGACATATATTAAGCCACCATTTACGCGGTTTAAAATCTACAAGTTTCCGGGAAAAAAATGAAATGAATATAACAGGCAGAAGCATAATCATAAACAACCATATATTTTCTTTTATATTTTCAATAACTGTGGCATAATTATCTGCTGCCTGATTTCCATATTTTAAAGTTCCTGCAACAGACAGATAATTATTAAATACCTCATGGTATATTAATTGTGCTATAAACAATATTGCTATAAACACTGAAAATACTACTGCTGCAATCTTATTTACAACAGCCGGAAATATATTTGTCAGAAGGCTAATAAATCCACCTAAAGAAACCGAAAACAAAATTATGTAAACTATATTCAGGTTTTTAAATCCAAAATTGTGTCCATGAAACAGCAACTCATAAAATAAAACCATAATGATAAATACAATTGTGGTATTAAATGGCATGCTGAAAAAGAAGCCCTTTTCTTTCTTTTTTATTTTTATATCGGTAATAACATAGGCTTCTTCCATTCCAATTGCTGTATTAAAATCAATAGCATTCTCATCCATTATATTCGTCTCCGATGCGTTTTTATTCACCGAAGATACATCTATTGTTGTTTTTATTCCAATATCTACATTTTCATCATTTGCATTCATAACTTATTCCCCATAAACTTAAAAGATAACAAATTGACTGCTTTGCTTGTACTTATTGTGCAAAATTAATTGCAATAGAACAATTTTCTCCACCATCTGTACAGGTAAATATTAGTGTTCCATAAAAATTATCTGTTATTACTGCATACCATCCATTGTGATCCTTGATTTTTTCGTCCGACGCGTTACAAAATCCTGCATCATCCTCCAATTGATATTGATATTCGTATTCAATCGCATCGTCATACTCTACATACAATAGCGCTGTTGGGAATGCATCAGCAGTCTCCTCTGTCTGCAAATAATACACAAACCGACAAGCTCCACTTTGTATCTCTTGTCGCGTATATCCAGCAATTTCATCCTCTGCCGAAAAATTACTAATAATTCCGTCCGACCGACAACTTTCTAAACTCGCATAAACCATTTTCTCATCTTTCTGCGGCCTCAACTCAAATGTACCAAATATCAGAAATAGCAACATTACGATACTCAGTACACCAACTGCCATCCCAAAAAAAAGAAATGGCGTTATCATGGACTTTCGTTCTGCCTGCGAAGAGATACCGTTTGCAATCCTTTTCGATATATATCTTTTATAGATTGCAAGATATATAACCTCTGCCACACTGGCAAGTATAAAAACTACCATAATCGCAACAAGAAGCAAATAGCCTATTTTCATATATTTCACCTCTCAAATTCCTATAAATTCCTTAAAAATGTAGTAGTACGTCCTTGTGACGTCAACTTTTGCGCCATTTACCATTGTTACAATAAATTTCTGCGTAAATGCAGGCTTGATACTCTGAATATGATTTACAGAAAGAATCACGGAATTGCTTATGCGAATAAATATCTGCGGGTCAAGCAAATTAGATAATGTTTTTAGGCGCTCATTGATTCGGTATGAACCACGCTCCGTATATGCAATAACATCATGCGCAAAGCTCTCAATGTGTATAATATCTTCTGTTTTTAAACGAAAGATTTCATCATTCCTTCTGCCAATCAGGTAAGTGGCATATGTGTTGCACTCAGAAAGAATTAAGCTTGAATTTTCATCAATTTCTATTCCCTTTTCTGCAAGTTCTCCTGCAATTTGACTATAATGTTCCTTGCTAACAAGCAGTTTCAGTTTCAAATAATCACTCCTTAAACCGGATTCTATCTTTTAAAAGATATTTATATTGTATCATTGAGATTCTAGGCAGTCAATGTAAGTTATTATCTGATATTTGTAACCTATGCGCTCTATTTTACAAGGTATTCAAGACGAATTGTATTCCCAATTTTTTTCTGTTATGATATCCGCCAAATTGAAAATATGGAGGTATTTAAATGGAACAAATAATTCAGGTTCAAAATGTCAGCAAAAGCTATGGTAACAAACAAATTCTTAAAAACATCTCTTTTGAAGCTAAAAAAGGACGTATTACAGCATTTCTCGGCCCTAACGGTGCTGGAAAAAGTACAACATTACGCATTTTGCTAGGGCTGGACTCTGCAAATGACGGTTATGCCCTTATTGACGGAAAACCCTATTCAAAATGGAATAATCCTTTAACCAAGGTTGGTGCATCTTTTGATAGTGTTGGTTCGCCAAATGACCGCACAGTTTATCAACACCTGTGCATTATTGCAATCAGCAACGGCATTACAAAAAAACGAATTGCTGAGGTTATGGAAATAACAGGCATTTCCCATAAAGCTTCCGCAGTTGTGGGAAGACTTTCACTGGGCGAATGTCAGCGTCTCGGTATTGCAGCAGCATTGCTTGGTGATCCACAGTTTTTGATTTTTGATGAACCTACAAATGGTCTTGATCCCAGCGGTATCCGTTGGTTCCGTGAATTCATTAAACAGCAAGCAGCAGTGGGTAAAACAGTCTTACTTTCCTCACATATGCTATCAGAGGTTGAAGCAGTCACAAACGATGTCGTTATTATCAATCATGGGAGGATTGTTTCCAAAGGTACTCTGGGAGAAATCATGAATGAACTTTCTTCTTTGGAAGATTTGTTTTTCAGTCTGACGGATGGGGAGGAATGAGCATGTTAAAGAATTTCAGACAAAATCTGTTCAGTGAGCTGGTAAAGCTCTACTGTTCCAAAGTATGTAAAATAGTTATGCTATTAGTAATTGGAGTACAGGGGTTTTTGGCATATATAGCAGCAAAGCAAATTCTTTCTGTTGGTCTGGAAGCGACACCTGAAACCTGCCCGGAATTGATTGAAGCGATGCCCCCTATTGAATTCATGGGGTTCGATGTGGTTATGTTCAGCACAATTCCCATGATTGTCCTCGGTTCAATCTGTGGTGCATCTGAATACAAGATGCATAGTCTACGCACAACACTACTATCAATTGGTAAAAAAAGCCGCGTTTTTTTTGCAAAAACATTTTCTATTACTTTAGCAGCTTTTATACTTTCTTTAGTATCTGTTATCGTTACTATTACAATTACTCACATAACTTTCGGTGAAGCAGGTCTGATACCTATTGTTTTCAATTCAACGGTATGGAAGCATATTTACCTCAGTGTAACTGCAATCACACTACTAACGGTTCTTGCATATGTCTTTGGCTTTTTGTGCCGTACCACAGTTTTTCCAATGATGTTTCTGATTATTCAGGCATATAATATTGGCGATATACTAGCAGAACATTTTGCAATCTGCAGACTATTACCTGTATCATTGGTGAACCGACTGATTGTAAGTTCCGAAAGCATACTGACACCACATCCAATACTGAATATCGCATGGTTACTAGTCTGGATTGTAGTGACTGGCGTAGCTGGATTTCTGATGTTCAATAAAAGTGATTTACGAGGAGAATATTGATGTTTGGAAGATATATAAAAAGCGAGCAAAGAAAAATTTTATATAACAAATGGATTTTAATTGTAATAATATGTATGTTGGTATTTATTCCCGCAATGGTACTGTCGTTGAATGCCTTTGCCGAAGAAAATGACTACTTTCTCATTAAAAGCAAGTTAATGCAAAGTTTTTATCTTGGTCAGGTCGGATATGTAGTGTTTTCTGCTCTATATTTTGGACAGGAATATCTGAAATCCACATTGCGTACGAGTCTGCTTAGCATTCCAAAAAGAATGCTGTTTCTGATGTTAAAAGTTTGCTGTATTCTGATATGGACAGTAATTGTCTTGATAATAACATCTGCTCTTTCGATTGTAGTAGTGCACATTTCGCTTGATGTCAGTCTCACAACGGATTATATTGTAAGTTGTTTGAAATGTCTTATACCTGCGTATATCTCAACAATTGAACTTGTATTAATAACGGCAGGAATCACAATCATAACACACTCGCCAATTTTATCAATTGCAATTATTATTTCGTTGATACTTGGACTTGGCAATCTGATGCTACAATATAGTACAATAATACGCTTTTTTCCTGTCATATCATCGATGAATGGATTTTTGGTTGAAAAAATCCCGCAGTATCTAACCATTGTAAATGGCTTAATTGTGCAGGGAATCTGGTGTGTTGGACTGTTTGGCATAGCCGCTATACTATTTCAAAAAAGATATGTGCGATGATGAATTTTGACTTTAAATGAAATCCGACTCCTTGTAAAAATAATTTGTTGTCATGGCGATTTCCTATTCAGTTGTTTTTTTCTCTCTAATCTCTGATTTTCCAATTTCCATGACAATTATCTCACTTTCGAATATAATCGGCAGTGTACTTACTGGGGGCGTTTTCATTTTTCACGTTTATTCACAATTTACTATATTTTTGACATAATATTATGATATTTTGTATATTTTGACATTTTTCTTCGTGTTTTATATTGCTATTTAAATACTGCTTGTCTATAATTATTATTTGAATACAAGGCTATTACGTCGCTTTATAAACGAAGGATAAGCCTTGTAATAAAAGAGACGAGGGAGAGATTATATGAAAAAGAAAAATTTTATTTTTTTGTTCTGTACAGTCGTAATAATATCAATATTCGTGGTTATTACACTTAAGACACCCGGAACAGTAGATTTAGAGAATTATACGCCAAAAGTATATTCTACAATTGGTGCATTATTTCCACCACTCATTGCCATTATACTTGCGCTTATTACAAAAGAAGTGTATTCTTCACTTTTTGTTGGTATCCTTGCCGGAGCGCTCCTATATTCAAATGGTAATCTTGAACTTATGCTTAAGACCATGTTGTATAACGAAGACGGTGGCATGATATGTAAGCTTGCTGACAGTTGGAATATAGGTATACTTGTATTTCTTGTAATTCTTGGCATTATGGTTGCACTTATGAATAAGGTAGGTGGTTCTGCAGCTTTTGGTCAATGGGCTTCAACACACATTAAAACAAGGGTTGGTGCACAGCTTGCAACCATGGCACTTGGTGTTCTTGTATTTGTAGATGACTATTTTAACTGCCTTACTGTAGGTTCTGTTATGAGACCTGTAACAGACAGACATAATGTTTCAAGGGCAAAGCTTGCATATCTTATCGATGCAACAGCCGCACCTGTATGTATTATTGCGCCTGTCTCAAGCTGGGCCGCTGCAGTAACTTCATCTGTTCCTGAAGGTTCAAACATAAATGGATTTTCGATGTTTCTAAAGACAATTCCATATAACTTCTACGCATTATCTACTTTATTTATGATTATTCTTATAACTGTATTTAAAGCAGATTTTGGCTTAATGAGCAAGCATGAAAAAAATGCCATAAATGGAGATTTATTTACAACTGCAGCCAGACCTTATGGCGATGCTGACAAGGAACCGACAACACCACATGGTAAAGTTATAGACCTTGTATTTCCTGTAATTATTCTTATAATTTGCTGTATTATTGGGATGATTTATACCGGTGGATTCTTTGAAGGCGAATCTTTTATAAATGCTTTCTCAAATGCAGATGCATCTATGGGACTGGTACTTGGAAGCATTGTAACACTACTGATAACATTCTGTTTCTATATGACTCGTGGAGTAATATCATTTAAAGCATTTACAGAATGTATACCTGAAGGCTTCAAAGCAATGGTTGCACCTATACTTATTCTTACACTGGCATGGACATTATCAGGAATGACAGGACTCCTTGGTGCAAAATACTATGTACATGATATAGTTGCAGGCTCTGCCGGAACATTGAATATGTTTCTTCCGTGTATAATATTCATTGTTGCATTATTCCTTGCTTTCTCAACAGGAACAAGCTGGGGAACATTTGCAATTTTAATTCCTATTGTCTGCCATGTATTTGGTGACGGCAGCACATATGAGATGCTTGTTATCTCAATTGCAGCATGTCTGTCAGGAGCTGTGTGCGGAGACCATTGTTCTCCTATATCAGATACAACGATTATGGCATCCGCAGGTGCGCATTGCGACCATGTGAACCATGTTTCAACCCAGCTTCCATATGCAATAACAGCTGCAGTGATTTCCTTCATAGGATATATGATAGCAGGAACAATCGGATATTTCTCCGATAGTTCATTGGCACTTATAGCGCTTCCTATAACACTATTTATAATGTTTATTACTATTTTTGTCATAGGCAGGAAAGTAAATAAGAAATCATTAGGCAAAGAGTAACGAATATTGAATGAATAATATTTAATAAATAATAAATAATAAATAGAAAACAAAAAATAAGAATTTAAAAATAAGAAGCCAAAACAGAAATTATAAATGTGACATAAAAAACAAAGGAAGAAGAAAGAACATGTGAGACTACGAAAAGAAATGAAAACCATCTTCTTTTTGCTGTTTTCTAAGTTCTCTTCTTCTTTCTGCCCTATCCCATTCAAGCTTATCCTCATCAGTTTGAAGAATCAGCCGTGGCAATCTGCATGGTTTATCATTCTCATCAAGTCCAATTAGAGTTAAAAAAGCTTTGTTTATCAATTCTCTATGTCCGGAGATATGTTCAACATAAGTCTCAACCTTCACTTCCATCGAAGTATTTCCGACATATGTTACCTTACCTGAAATAATTATCGTATCCTTAAGATATGCACCTTTTAAAAATTTCAAATTATCTACAGAGCCTGTCGTTACACTCATCTGGCTATGACGTTTTGCAACTAATACTGCAACTTCATCTATCCACGCCATTAATGTTCCACCAAACAATCTTCCAACCGAATTCAAATCCGATGGTCTTATTATATGACATGTTTCCACTCTGGAATCAGCTACCGTTTTATCTCTAAGTTCCATGATTTTCACCTTTCACTTTAAATCCGCCAAAAATCCATAGCTATTTACTTCCGTACAAATGAATGTATCCGGCAGGCTCTATAATATCAGTCAGATAATTATTGCTTTATCTCACTATTTTACACCATACTGCTCATAGTATGCATCTATGGACGCTTTTAACTTATCATCAATAATTATTCTTCCTTTATATTCTTTATTATAAAGATGTTCAACAACCTCTTCCATTGTAACTATGGCAGTTGTCTTTATTCCATAATTCTCTTCTATCTCTGCAAGTGCGCTCTTCTTACCCTGTCCGCGCTCCATTCTGTCTACAGATACAACAAGACCAATCACATCTACATCTCCCTGTGCCTTTATAATAGGCAAAGTTTCTTGAATAGATGTACCTGCAGTTGTAACATCCTCAATAATAACTACCTTATCTCCATCTGATATAGGACTTCCGAGAAGTATACCCTTATCTCCATGGTCTTTAACTTCTTTTCTGTTAGAGCAATACTTTATATCCTCATCATACATCTCGGCAATAGACATAGTTGTTGCAACAGTAAGAGGTATTCCCTTGTATGCAGGTCCAAATAAAACATCAAAATCAAGGCCAAACTCTGAATTAATTGCTTCAGCATAATATTCGCCTAATCTTTTAAGCTGTGCTCCCGTTCTGTAAAAACCTGTATTTACGAAAAATGGTGTTTTTCTACCACTCTTTGTTGTGAAATCACCAAATTTTAACACATTACAATCAATCATAAACTCGATAAACTCTTTCTTGTAAGCCAACATATTCTCTAAAACCTCCATATACTTGTGTATTATCTTGCATATTTTTTCCTCAATTATACAACAAGATATAAAAAATTCAAATATCTTTCTTCAGTAATTTCTTTTATTATTCCTTTTATCTTATTCCATCCATTCCTCTATAACGCAGGTATGATGCTTCTTATCTTCCCCTTCTGCGTCATAGTTAATTCCAACCAAAAGAATCCTATCACCATATCCGGATAAAGCTCCCTGATATCTTTTTTCCTTGATTTGCCGAATGGCTGTATCTGCGGACTGATTATACTTAAGTTCCACCACCATCGCCGGTCTCCATCCCGCATTGGCTCTTGGTTTGAATATAA
>JBJEMQ010000234.1:0-8000 GCA_051879755.1 Coprococcus sp.
CTGTGCTAAATCATAAAACCTATAATCCTGTCAGTATTGCATTTTGAATATTATAATGTTAAAATTCATAGGAAATATAAGAGGTCTGTTTGGAATACGGAAGAGGAGACAGATATGACAAAACGTAAGAAATCCCAAAAGGATATAAAAGAGAATATAGAAAAAGATACGAAAGATGTTGTAATGCAGTCAGAGTCAGACTGTGATGACAGCATGGAGTACAGTGATAGTGAAAAAACAGACAAGCCGGATGATGAAGAACAAGAGACTGTAGATGATACAGATATGTCAGTTGAAGAAAATGGTGACGAAAAAGATGAAGTATCTGAAGATAACTTAGAAGAAACAGAGAGTGATACAACTTTGGCTGATGACCGGACAGATGAAGATTCTGGTGATTACGAAAATGCAGATGATTCAGAGCCGGATGTAGAGCAGGATGCAGTTTCTGATGACAGAGATATTATTGTTGATGAAGAATATGGTTATGATTCTTCTGATTATAACGAGGATGATGAAGCCGGTTATGATTATACTGATTATGATGTTGATGACTATTTTGAGGAAGAACAGCCAAAAAGAAAAAGACATTCCAGACTTGATATATTGGATGATGATTATTTGAAAGAAGATATAAAACATAAGACTGGAAGAAAGCCTATAGCTCTTATAGTTGCATGGATTGTATTTGCATTATTATGCGTATCATATGTATATGTATTTTTTATCAGAAAAAGTAAAACGGAGGATATAATACCAGGCAAAGATAATACGGTAGTACTTGATATACCTGAAGATGCAAATTATCGTCTTTGCGATATAGATGAGATTAATCAGTTGATAAATAATTATCTTCTTGCAAGGGTGAATTGCAGCCAGACAACTTTAAAAACGCTTGTTACTGATCCATCACAGTTTGATGATATGACAATGCTTAAAAAAGCTGCAACATATTTGTGTGGGTATAATGAAACCACCTGCTATATTGCAGATGGCTATGATGAAAATGGTTATATAGTAATAGAGTTATCTTATCTGAAGATATCAAATGTTCAGTCGCAGCCTCTTGATATTATGTCATTTTATGTGGTCAGGGAAGCTGATGGTTCGTATAAAATAGATAATTCAGAGCTTTCTCCTGAGGTAGCAAATTATGTATCAACGGTTAAAGCAACAAAAGATATTCAGGATATATATGTTCATGTCAAGGAAAATAATGAGTATCTTATGGATACAGATAGTGCATTTGCAGATTTCTGTAACCTGATTAATAAATAGGACAGACATAAAAATAGAGATTTAATTTACGCCTGCGCGTATTAAATCTCTATTTTTTGTATAACTAGATGACATTTTTTTCTTCGGGTGTGTCAGTAATACCGATATCTATGCCTCTTGTCTGCACAGGTGTAGAAAAAACTATCTGGGTTTCGGTACTGCCGAATTTTTGAAGCTGACCAATAAAGGTATCTAGCTCCATTGTATTTGGAAAGCAGACCTTCATAAGCATGGAATATGCACCTGTTACACAATTACATTCCAACACATTTGGACAGGCCTCTATAAAAGGATAGAAGGTTGGTTTCTGTTTTGGGTCAAGTGCCATATGTATAAATGCTGTTATGTGATAGCCAAGTGATTCCGGATTTATTCCGGCATGATAGCCTGTAATAATTCCTGATTTCTCCAGTCTGTCTATTCTCGCTGATACTGCCGGCGATGATAGGAATACTTTATTAGCCAGATATTTTAAAGGGGTTCTGGCATTTCCCTGTAAAAGATGAAGAATCTTTCTGTCAATGTTATCCATTCCAATCACATCCTAACTGTAAAATTGTGTATCTTATTAGGGCAATTCAAAAGAAAATTCCTATAAACAAAAAAGGCGTGCTTCAAAAGAAACACACCTTTGCGTTATTGCAATTATAACATATATAGGAAAAAAAACAACCCCATAAAATGAAAAAATGATAAAAAAGTTAATTAAATTAAGGATAAATCAAGACAAAGATAAAAAAACCCCTATAAAATAAAAAAAACCCCTAAAATAAAAAGCAACCTTGTTGAAATTTGTACTCAGTAATGTTATTATATTTTTTAATATAATATGTAACTTTTTTGTAACTGGCGGATTACTTGGAAGTGCATGAAAACAGATGACAGGAGACATAATATGTCAGAAGAAATAAGGCTTAATAAATATTTAAGTGAAGCTGGTGTGTGTTCAAGACGTGCGGCAGATGCTTATATAGAAAAAGGACTTGTAAAAGTAAATGGAAAAGTGGCTGTAACAGGACAAAAGGTTATGGAAAATGATATAGTAATTTTTAACGGAAAACCCGTTGAAAAGAAGGATAGAACAGTAATACTTGCGTACAATAAGCCTATAGGACTTACCTGTACGGCATCAGGTAAAGATCCGGATAATATATTTGCCCATATAAACTACCCGATAAGGTTACAATATGTTGGAAGGCTGGATAAAGATTCACAGGGATTATTACTGCTTACAAATGATGGTGATTTGTCAAATGCCATACAAAAATCAGTAAATAATCATGAAAAGGAATACAGGGTACGTGTGAATAAAGTTGTGACAGAAAAATTTCTTCATGATATGTCAGATGGTGTTCCTATTCTTGATACTGTAACAAAAAAATGTAAGGTAAGAAAGCTGGATAATTACTCATTTACTATAATATTGACACAGGGACTTAACAGACAGATTAGGCGTATGTGTGATTATCTGGGATATAAGGTTGTAAATCTCAAAAGAATAAGGGTATGTAATATAAAGCTTGGTAATATGAGACCGGGTGAATACAGAGAGTTAACTGATGCTGAAGTATCAGAGCTTAGACATATAGTTGGACATAAGCAATAGATAGAAGAGGTATAGTTTTGGATAAGATAGGCAGAATAAAAGAATTGGTTGAAAAACTGAATTATGCTTCAAAAAAGTATTATACGGAAGATACAGAGATTATGAGTAATCTTGAGTATGATGCATTATATGATGAGCTTGTGTCTCTTGAAGCAGAAACAGGTATGGTAATGTCAAACAGTCCTACAGTTAAGGTGGGTTATGAGGTTGTAAGTGAACTGCCAAAGGAAGCTCACGAACATCCGATGCTCTCTCTTGACAAAACAAAGGATGTAGATGCACTTGTTGCATGGCTGGGAAGCCAGAAGGGTGTAATATCATGGAAACTGGATGGCCTTACTGTAGTTCTTACATATGAGAATGGCGTTATGACAAAAGCTGTTACGCGTGGAAATGGTGAGGTCGGTGAGGTTATAACGAATAATGCAAAAGTATTTGCAAATGTGCCTCATAGCATACCGTATAAAGGTAAGCTTACCATACGTGGAGAAGCTGTTATAAAGTATTCAGATTTTAATATAATAAATGAAAAAATTGCCGATGCAGAGACAAAGTATAAAAATCCAAGAAACTTGTGCAGTGGTTCTGTAAGGCAGCTTAATAATAAAATCACCGAAGAAAGAAATGTGCATTTTTTTGCATTTAACCTTGTGGATGGTGAAGATGTCGATTTCAAAAATTCATTCTGCTATGAATTGGATTGGCTTAATAGTCAGGGATTTGATGTAGTTGAACATTATCTAACAGATGCAGAGAAGCTTCCGGAATATGTATCTGAATTTTCTGAGAAGATTTCAGAAAATGATTTTCCGTCAGATGGGCTTGTGTTGGTGCTTGAAGATATAGCATATGGAAGAAGTCTGGGAAGAACAGCTAAGTTTCCAAGAGACTCTATGGCATTCAAATGGGCTGACGAGGAAGCTGTTACTCATTTGCAGTATATAGAGTGGAGTCCTTCAAGAACAGGACTTATTAATCCTGTGGCAGTGTTTGACCCGGTAGAGCTTGAGGGAACAACAGTGAGCCGTGCAAGTATTCATAATGTCAGTATACTTAAGGCTCTTGCTCTTGGTAAGGGCGACGAAATATGTGTTTACAAAGCAAATATGATTATTCCGCAGATAGCAAGAAATAATACTATGAGTGGAAATATAAGTATACCATCATCGTGTCCTGTATGTGGTGGAGCTACTAAAATAGTAAAAGAAGAAGGGATAAATAATTCAGGAGTAGAAACTCTTTATTGTACTAATGAATATTGTCCTGCAAAAAAAATAAAATCATTTACTCATTACGTATCAAGAAATGCTATGAATATAGATGGACTGTCAGAGGCAACCATTGAACGTTTTATTGATGAAGGATTTCTTAATACTTTAGATGATTTATATAAGCTTAAGCGTTACAAAACACAGATTATCGATATGGAGGGGTTTGGAGAACGCTCATATACAAATCTTATATTGGCTGTTGATAACTCAAGGAATACAATTATGAGCCGCTTTATAAATGCTCTGGGTATACCTAATGTAGGTGATGCAACTGCAAAGCTTATTGCGAAGCATTTTAAAAATGATTTGTCTATGATAATGCATGCGTCAGTAGAGGATTATACTGAAATTGATGGAATAGGTAGTATTATTGCAGAAGCTATCGTAAGGTACTTTGAAAATAGCGATAATTGTGATATTATAGAAAAGTTGAGAAAAGAGCTTAAATTCGAAGAGGAAACCAATTCCGAAGAGCAAATATTTGATGGTATGATATTTGTAATAACAGGCTCCGTAAATCATTTCGCAAACAGGGATGAATTGAAGTCGGTTATAGAAGCTAAGGGTGGCAAGGTGACTGGTTCAGTATCTGCCAAAACAAGCTATCTTATAAACAATGATGTGACTTCTGATTCATCAAAAAATAAAAAGGCAAAAAGCCTTAATATACCTATTATTTCTGAGGAAAATTTTCTTGATATGTGTCAGAAATAGGTATACTGCTACATTTGTTGGAAAGGACTTGATATAAATGCCAATCAGAATAGATGATGATTTACCTGTTAAAAAAATTCTTGAGGATGAGAATATATTTGTTATGGGAACAAGCAGGGCACATAGTCAGGATATCAGACCTTTGGATATACTTATACTTAATCTGATGCCGCTTAAGGAGGATACAGAGCTTCAATTGATGAGAAGCTTGTCAAATACCCCTCTTCAGGTGAATATTACCTTGCTTCGTACAATGTCATATGAATCGAAAAATGTAACAAAAGGACATCTGGACAGGTTTTATGAAAGCTTTGAAAATGTTAAAAACAGAAAATGGGATGGCTTCATAATAACAGGTGCACCTGTTGAGAAGATGGAATTTGAGGAAGTAGAGTATTGGGATGAATTGCGTGGGTTTATGGACTGGTCAGAAAAAAATGTGACTTCTACCATGCATATTTGCTGGGGAGCGCAGGCCGGGCTTTATTATAGATATGGTGTAAGAAAGTATGATCTTCCGAAAAAATTGTCGGGGATATACGAACATCATACATTTCACAAGAAAACACCGCTTGTAAGAGGCTTTGATGATTCTTTTAATGCTCCACATTCCAGATATACAGATGTGTCAAAAGAAGATATTTTGGCAAATGAACATCTTGAGATTGTGGCAGAATCAGATGAAGCCGGGCCATATCTTATTATAGGAGATGGCGGAAAAAATATATTTGTGACAGGTCATCCTGAATATGATGTTATGTCACTTGATCAGGAATATAATCGTGATGTGAAAAAAGGAATTAATCCGGATATTCCTGTTAATTATTATCCTGATGATGATCCAAGCAGGAAACCGATTAAGTCATGGCGATGCCATGCAAATACCTTATATGCAAATTGGCTTAATTATTATGTATATCAGATTACGCCATATGAGTGGTAAAATATGCAGAAGATATTTGGGCTTTTTATGAATTCAGAAACAGCCTTAACATAAAACAGAAAAGAGGTAATGGATATGGAACATATAAATGATGACGACGTAATAGTAATTAATAATATAGCATTTACATATGTAATAAAAGGTGATTTGGTACAGCTTATTGGTATTAATCTTAAAAATGAGGACCAGATGATTGTGTTTAATCTTATAGACAATGATTTTATATGTACAGATACTAATATGTCAGGTATGAATAAGCATAAGTGTGTACGTATTGTTGAAAAAAATAAGCAGCAATTTATCGATGGATTCCGTCAACATCAGAGTATGTAAAGATTGGGCAGAGTTATCTTATATTGAAATCAGGAGAAATGAAATGCTTGGTATTATAGGTGCAATGGACGAAGAGGTTGCAAAACTGAAAGATATGATAGAAGAGCTTCAGGTTATACATAAGGCCGGAATGGATTTTTATCATGGAAATATATATAATAGACAGGTTGTAGTGGTTAAGTGTGGTGTAGGCAAGGTAAATGCTGCTATGTGTACGCAGGCTATGATTGATAGTTTTTCTGTAGGTGCAATTATTAATACAGGAATAGCCGGTTCACTTGATGCAACTATTGATATAGGTGATATTGTTTTTGCAACAGATACTGTTGAACACGATATGGATGTAGCTGCACTTGGATACGCACCGGGCGTTATACCTGATACTCCAAAAAGCTTTTTTGAGACAGATAATAAATTATTAATGTCGGCAAAGAAAGCTGCTGACCTGGCAAAGCTTCCTGTACATATCTTTACAGGAAGAGTTGTAAGCGGAGATCAGTTTATATCAAATAAGGAAAAGAAAAACTGGTTAGTATCAACATTTGGGGGCAGTTGCGCTGAGATGGAAGGTGCAGCGATAGGACATGTTGCCTCATTAAACGAGGTGCCATATCTTGTCGTACGGGCTATTTCAGATAAGGCTGACGATAGTGCTGATATGGATTATCCAACATTTGCAGCACAGGCGATAGATAACAGCATAAAGCTTATGACAGAGTTTATAAAAAATTATGAGGAATAATGGGATGGAAAAAATAGAAAGCTTTAAGATAAATCATTTATTACTTAATCCGGGAATTTATGTTTCAAGAAAGGACAGGGTTGGTGAAGAGGTTCTTACTACTTTTGATATACGTATGACAAAACCAAATTTTGAGCCTGTTATGAATACTGCAGAAATTCATGCAATAGAGCATCTTGGAGCTACATATCTTAGAAATAATAAGGAATTTAAGGAACGTGTTATATATTTTGGACCAATGGGATGCAGAACAGGATTTTATCTTATTCTGGCAGGTGATTATGAGTCAAAAGATATAGTAGAGCTTATGATATCAATGTATGAATATATAAGACATTATCATGACCCTATACCTGGTGCTAATCCGAGAGAATGTGGAAACTATCAGGATATGAATCTCAATATGGCCAACTACCTGGCTGAGAAATTTTTGAAGGAAGTTTTATATAATATATCAGAGGATAGATTAAATTATCCAAAAAGTTGAATAAATACAAGAAAATAGCGAATATTCGCTAATTAAGCGAGTTTTAGCGAATCTGTTGACTTAGGGCTTACGCAATTTTATTATAAGCGTAAGCTTTTTTATGCGCATTTTTTAGCTGATTACAAAGGTGGAGGTAGAGCATGGACAAAAGAGATATGTATGAAGATCCTTTCTATGATGAAGAACCATTTTATAGAGCAGGCATGTCTGTAGATGAGTTTAAACGAGAAAGAAATTATCTGAATGAAAACATTGAGTCATTTGTCAGAGGCGATTATGTTCCTTTGTGGAAACAGAAATAGGATATGATTCATATTATTGTATCGGCCGGCAATAATAACATGTCCTGTATAAAGTTACATAGTGAAAGGACATGAGGATACAATGATTTCTAACAAAAAGTCTCAGCAGATTATGTCTGCATTTTTATCAATTATTCTTTTATTTACTGTTATATATGTGGGAACAAAATTTAGCGCAAATGCTGACATATTTAACAGTAATACACAAAACAGAGCTACGGCTACGGATGCGACATTTGGTGATGATGAGCCACAGCTTATGTCAGAAAGTACAAATTCAGCAAAAGAAGAACAGGGTAAGAACACCATTAATATTGAATATCA
>JBJEMQ010000235.1:0-7987 GCA_051879755.1 Coprococcus sp.
TGTATCAATATCATTGGTGTATACAGACATGATATCTCCATGGGCATGAGTATCGAAATATTTTATAGGGAGACTCTCCATCTTGTTAAACAAATCATTTCGGATATTCTTCAATGTACCCTGAGTTACATTTACCATAATACGGTTATATGCATAGGTTGATATTATTCCTATACCATAGAATACTGCCACCTGGAATATCTTCGCAGCAAGAGGTGCAAAATCAGGGCTATCCTGCCCTATAAGCGGCAAAATATAATCATCAATTAATGTTTTTGTAAACATTGTTCCCTGAAGGTTTGCAAGTACGCTTATAATAATAAGAACCACAACCGTTATGCATCTGTATTTGTAGCTTTTAAACACATATGACATAAGACGTTTAAATATTTTTCCTGATTTTTTCATTATAGTGCACCTCCATTCTCATCAAAGTCACCGCCACCTTTAGTTTGCGATTCATATATATCTTTATATATTCTATTTGTTTCTAACAGCTCCTCATGTGTACCAAAACCATCTATACATCCATCTTCCATAACAATGATTTTGTCTGCATCCATCACACTTGATATTCTCTGAGCAATTATCAGCTTTGTAGTATCCGGAATTTCTGTACGAAATGCCTGTCTTATTCTTGCGTCAGTAGCTGTATCAACTGCACTTGTACTATCATCAAGGATCAATATCTTTGGTTTCTTAAGAAGAGCTCTTGCTATACAGATTCTCTGTTTCTGACCACCTGATACATTTGTACCGCCCTGCTCTATATATGTGTTGTAGCCGTCAGGAAAGCTCTCTATGAAATCATCAGCACAGGCAAGCCTGCAGGCTCTTTGACAATCCTCATCCGAAGCATCAATATCTCCCCATCTTAGATTGTCATATATCGTCCCACTAAAAAGTACATTCTTTTGAAGTACAACAGCTACCTGATTACGAAGAGTCTCCAGGTCATAGTTTCTGACATCAACATCTCCTACCTTTACACAGCCTTTGCTCACATCATAAAGTCTGCTGATAAGATTCACAAGCGATGATTTAGAGCTTCCTGTACCACCGATTATACCTATAGTTTCTCCTGATTTTATATTAAGACATATATCAGACAAAACATATCTGTTTTCATCATCAGACATCATATTGTTCTGCATATCCGGACTATCCTGCTTATTGTACTGGAAATATACATGTTCAAAGCTTATATCTCCTGCCTTAACTTCATATACCGGCTCATCTCCATTACTTATCGTAGTTTCTTCTGAAAGCACCTCAGCTACACGTTCTCCACTTGCAACACTCATACTTACCATAACAAAAACCATAGACAGCATCATAAGGCTCATGAGTATATTCATGCAATAAGCCAACAGGCTCACCAGATCACCTGTAGTCAGACCATCCGCCACAATCATCCGGGCTCCAAGCCAGCTTATGATAAGAATACAGGCATAGACTGCGCACTGCATGGCAGGAGCATTAAAAGCAAGAATACTCTCTGCCTTAACAAACATTTTGTATACATTACCACTTGCCTTACCGAATTTTTCTTTTTCATAATCCTCACGCACATATGCTTTTACTACACGTATACCCGACACATTTTCCTGCACGCTGCTATTAAGATCATCATATTTCTTAAATACCCTGTTAAAATGCTTCGTTGCATTAAATATGATAAGTCCCAGTATGGTACTCAAAAATATAACTGCAATAAGATATATCGTTGCCAGTCTGGCATTTATGGTAAATGCCATAATCATGGCACAGATAAGACTAAACGGCGCTCTAAAGCACATGCGAAGTATCATCTGATATGCATTCTGTATATTTGTTACATCAGTTGTAAGCCGTGTGACAAGTCCGGCAGTACTGTATTTGTCTATATTTTCAAAAGAATATGTCTGTATATTGCGAAACATTGCCTCTCGGAGATTTCTCGCAAATCCGGCTGATGCCTTTGCTCCGAATACTCCACCCATAATTCCTGCAAATAAGCCTACGGCTGCAGCAACAGCCATAAGACTGCCAATGATAAGTATGTGTTTCATATCTCCCTTATCCACTCCGTCATCTATCATCGATGCCATAAGAAATGGTATAAAGGTTTCCATTATTACTTCAAGTATCATAAATAGTGGCGTAATAATGGACGCTTTCTTATATTCCTTTATCTGTTTTGCTAATATTTTTATCATTTTCCGTCAAATCCTTTCTGTCTCAAGCTCTAATTGGATTTTTTCTATAATTACAACTTCTATTCGCTTAAGAATTGTTCTCTCATTATCTGATTTACCCTGTCTATTTCTTCTTTAAGACCTCCGGCTGACATTCTGACAGCCCCCTGCCCCATAATAATAAGCTGTTCGAGAGCATCAGAAGTTGCTACCGTCACCTTATGTTTTCTTCCAAGTTCATGAGTTGTTTTCTCTATATACATATCTGCCGTCTCTGCTTCTTTTGTATATACTACATGAATATTATTGTATTTTAACTGCTCACCTTTATTTTCCTTAACCTTATACGCATCAAATACAAGAATAAGTTCGCATCCTTTATAACCCTGATAATTACAAAGTATATCCATAAGCTTATTTCTGGCTGCCGAAAGACTTACTTTAGCCAGTTCAGCCAATTCAGTCCATGCAAATATTATATTATAACCATCTACAAGAAGATATTCCTTGATATTCTTTTTATTCTTATATGCTCCCGGTTTTGCTATTCCTATATTTGCCGGAGTCTTATTCTCCAATACCTGCTCCATATCATTCTTTGAATAAGCAGGATAAGATGAATCAGTCTGCTTATGATATCTGTTAAAGCCTGCTCTGTTATAATCAGCAGTTTCTTTCGTTTTTGCTCCATAAGTACGTATGAATATATCCTCCAGTTCCTCTTCTGTATACACCATATTACCAGAAGCCTTAGCAGCCTGCCTTTTAACCTCAGCAGCATTTACAGGTGTCACATCATCTGCTTCCAGATATTCTTCCTGTCCCGTAAGCTTAAAGCCTTCATCCTCTTTTACATGCATATAGTCATATACATCATACCATTCTACCTGATATCCGGAACCATGAGCGCAGAATACTGACGAAGACGGGTGTGCCAGATCAGCTTCAGGTCTATAGCCTATATCAGCAACAATTTCATCCTGGTTATGGCACGGCTCATATCCTGCAAGTGACAGAGATAATCTCCCCACACCATGACTGTATGCCATAAGCTCCTTATGATATTCCTGCATAGTAGAAACAGGTGCTTTCCCTGTTATAACTGTCATTTCGCCTGAAAGCTCCGGATTATCAAAACTTCCACACATTCTTGTAATATCTGACATAGCCCTTCCAACCATATCAGATGGCACCTCCAGTCTGAAATCATAAACCGGCTCAAGCAGAACAGTCTCAGCCATCATCAGCCCCTGCCTGACAGCCCTGTAGGTAGCCTGTCTGAAATCACCACCCTCAGTATGTTTTGTATGAGCTTTCCCTGCCGTAACAGTTATTTTAATATCAGTTACAGGTGAACCTGTAAGTACTCCTGTATGCTGTTTCTCCATGATATGTGTACATATAAGTCTCTGCCAGTTTCTGTCCAGACTGTCCTCACTACATATGGAATCACATACTATACCGCTTCCACTCTCAAGAGGCTCAAGCATCAGATGTACCTCTGCATAATGTCTTAACGGCTCAAAATGTCCCACACCCATTACAGGTGTTTTTATTGTTTCCTTGTAAGCAATATGACCTGTGCCAAATTCAACAACCACTCCAAATCGATCCTTTACTAATCGCTGCAATACCTGAAGCTGTATTGGTCCCATTACCTTAAGAAATATTTCCTTTGACTGTTCATTCCATACCACATGAAGCTGCGGGTCTTCTTCCTCAATAAGCTTTATCTGTTTCAAAAGCTTATACGGATCTGCTCCTTCAGGATATATAAGCTTATAAGTAAGTACAGGCTCAAGACTAGGAAGCAGCCCGCCTTGTTCCATACCAAGTCCCTGCCCTGCAAATGTATTTTCCAGGCCCGTCACAGCACATACAGTTCCTGCAACCGCCTCCTCTACCGTCTCAAAACGGCTTCCCGAATATATCCGGATCTGATTAACCTTTTCTTCTTTTATATCCGCATCTTCCTTATCGTTATCACAGGTTTTTACAATATCACGACATTTTATACTTCCGCCTGTAAGCTTCATATATGTCAATCTTTCACCTTTTGCATCTCTTAATATTTTAAAAACTCTCGCACCGAATTTCTCTCCGTAATCCGGCATAA
The DNA here is from genome assembly GCA_051879755.1 of Coprococcus sp. Taxonomy (GTDB): domain Bacteria; phylum Bacillota; class Clostridia; order Lachnospirales; family Lachnospiraceae; genus Coprococcus. The sequence continues at coordinate 4,294 of JBJEMQ010000235.1, forward strand.
ATGTATATTCATCAATTGCATCAAGAAGCTCTTCTATACCACAAAGTTTTAATGCCGAGCCAAAATAACAAGGAAATATTTTTCTTTCTTTTATAGCATCTGATATATCCTCTTTACGATTCTTCCCATGTATAAGAAAATATTCAAGCATATGCTCATCAGCAACAGCAATCTGCTCGTTGGAATTTTCACAGCAAAAATCGACACAACCATCATCAAGTCTGTGCCGAATATCATTCATCAAACCATCTCTTTCAAGAGACGACATATCCATCTTATTCACAAATATAAATACGGGAATTTCATATCGTTTCAAAAGCTTCCATAAAGTCTCTGTATGGCTCTGGACTCCCTCCATACCATTTATAACAAGCACTGCATAATCAAGTACCTGCAATGTTCTCTCCATCTCTGCTCCAAAATCCACATGACCCGGTGTATCAAGAAGCGTAAGTCCCATATCGTGCCAGTTAAGCTCTGCCTGTTTTGAAAATATTGTTATTCCCCTGTCCTTTTCCTGCTGTTCCGTATCAAGGTACGCATCCTGATGGTCTACCCTGCCAAGTTTTCTTATTTTACCTGCTGTATATAGCATAGCCTCGGATAAAGTAGTTTTTCCTGAATCAACATGCGCAAGTATGCCCGCTACTATTTTCTTCATCTATACCTTTAATCCTCCACTTTCTCATCCGTTTTTTTCATCTGAAACCAGATTTTCCATTTTCTTTCTTTTTATCCTGCCAAAAAATATTGCCACAAAAGCACCTACTATAAATGGAACTACAAATGTAGCAAATCTGTAAAGAAGTGACATTGTACCTGCCTGAGCACTTCCAACAAGTCCCGAATAAAGCGCAATAAGTACAAATTCACTGGAACCAATGCCTGCGGGAGCAGGAATAACTGCTGCCAGCATTACACACACTGCTGTAATCCCCAGACTTGAATATATCGTGAGCTTACCTGTACTATATAAAACAATGTATGGAATGATAAACCAAAAACAGAATTTCAGCATATTAAGAAACAATATTCCAACAAGCATTTTTATATCCTTAAGAAGAACCTTTGCTGACTCTTCCATAATGACACATTGAGCCTTCACTTTTTCAAACTGTTCTGTAAATCTTCCCTTAAAATTCACTTTATCCATAAGAAAATACAACAGTCTGTGAAACCATGCAGCACATGCAAACAGCATCAAAGCTGCCGTTATAACTATTGTTGCTACAAATCCAAGTATTATATACCATTTATAATCAATAAATTGTTGTGACATATAGGAATAATTTGTTATAAATAAAACCGCAGCAAGCACTGCAATACCGAGCTTATGTATCGCATACTCTATAGTATACATTCCAAGCGCTTCAGAGCTTTTTATTCCACAGCTGTTCAAATACACAACGGCAGCAACACCAGCACCGCTTCCAAGAGTTGCAGTTCTATAGAAAGAACAGAAGTAAGTCATTCCAAGCGCATCCATATACCTGAACTTCTTATTATATTGCTTTGCCAATATACATGTTATGGCACTTTCACACAGTCCATAAATAGATGTTGCAATTACTATCAGACAGACTATACTCGCCTTAGTCTTTTTAAGCTGCGCAAGTATCGGTCCTGCCGAATCCCTGAATACATAGACTATCAATGCAAGAATAACTACAACACATATCCATTTAACTATATTTTTCTGTATTTTAGAAAGTTTTTTCATAATGTGTCCTCATCTGCCTTTTCTCTTATAACAGAGTAACAAGCAAATGTGAAAAAAACAAGGAGAAAAAATAAAATTTGTGATTTGATGTAAATTTCCATATCATTTTATTCCACTTTGTCCTGAAATATAGAATAAGAAAGAGTTTCGCTTGCGAAACTCTATGCCTGCGGCGGGTCGCCAAAAGCGACATCTACTTATCCGCCGCAGTGCAATCCACACGGAGTGTTTTTTATTAACTAGGAAATCCAGAGGAATTTCCTGGTTAATAAAAAAAGAACTCCGGAATTATCCCTTTTACATCATCCGGAGTTCATTTACATAACTTAAAATCAATTCTGCTTATCTTTTTATTATTAACCAAATAATGGTGTTGAATAATATCTGTCACCGCTGTCAGGCAGAAGAACCACTATATTCTTTCCTGCATATTCAGGTTTCTTTGCCAGTTCTTTTGCTGCATAGAAAGCTGCGCCTGACGAAATTCCTACCAGAATGCCCTCAGATGCTGCTATCTCTTTTGCAGCCGCAAATGCATCATCATTCTCAACAGTAATAATCTCATCATATACCTTTGTATTAAGAGTATCAGGCACGAAACCGGCACCGATTCCCTGTATCTTATGAGCTCCTGCAGTTCCTTTTGAAAGCACCGGTGATGAGGCAGGCTCAACAGCAATAACTTTTACATCAGGTTTTTTACTCTTCAGGTACTCGCCAACACCTGTGATAGTACCACCTGTTCCTATTCCTGCCACAAATACATCCACTTCTCCATCTGTATCCTCCCATATCTCAGGTCCGGTTGTCTTTCTATGTGCCTCCGGATTTGATGGATTGACAAACTGTCCGGCCACAAAGCTTCCCTCTATCTCCTTAGAAAGTTCATCTGCCTTTGCAATAGCTCCCTTCATACCTTTTGCACCTTCTGTAAGAACTATTTCAGCACCATATGCCTTTATTATATTTCTACGTTCAACACTCATTGTCTCGGGCATTACTATAACTGCCTTATAACCCTTAGCTGTTGCAATAGAAGCTAAACCTATACCTGTATTTCCTGACGTAGGCTCGATAATGGTTGCACCCGGCTTTAATTCACCCGATTTCTCCGCATCTTCTATCATCTGAAGCGCTATTCTGTCTTTTACACTTCCTGCCGGATTAAAATATTCTACCTTTGCAAGTATCTTCGCATTAAGATTATTCTTCTTTTCAATATTTGAAAATTCCAATATAGGTGTCTTGCCTATAAGTTCTGTTGCGCTTTTATATATTTTTGACATAATTTTATACCTCTTTTCATTTTATATACAAACCGGAGACAATCCCCATTGACTTTCTCCTGTTATCTTATTACTTATTGCACTGCCTTAAATGCTTCATCAAGGTCTTCTATAATATCATCGATATTCTCTGTTCCTATTGAAAGTCTGATTGTATTCTGCTTAATTCCCTGATCCGCAAGTTCTTCTGCATTCAGCTCAGAATGAGTTGTTGATGCCGGATGGATAGCAAGTGACTTCACATCAGCAACATTTGCCAGAAGTGAGAACAATTCAAGATTATCTATGAAATCCTGTGCTTTCTTTGCATCTCCCTTAATCTCAAATGTAAAGATAGAACCACCGCCATTTGGGAAATATTTTTTATAAAGCCTCTGCTGCTCAGGGTCAGCTGATACTGATGGATGGTTGACCTTCTCTACCTGTGGGTGCTTACTTAAATATTCAACTACCTTTAATGCATTTTCAACATGTCTCTCAACACGAAGTGACAATGTCTCAAGACCCTGAAGGAATATCCAGTTATGGAATGGTGAAAGTGTCGCACCTGTATCACGAAGAAGAATCGCTCTTATCCTTGTAACAAACGCTGCCGGACCTGCTGCATCAACAAAGCTTATACCATGATAACTTGCATTTGGCTCTGTAAGCTGTGGGAACTTACCTGATGCTTTCCAGTCAAACTTAC
>JBJEMQ010000236.1:0-7976 GCA_051879755.1 Coprococcus sp.
TATCAAGAGTATCCTCGTCCTGTGTCAGATGTGTACAGCCACACTTAGGACATACAGTTGGTGTCTCTCTGCTTACTATTACTTCATGGCACTCATCACAATACCATGCCGGTATTCTGTGACCCCACCACAACTGTCTTGATATACACCAGTCACGAATGTTCGTAAGCCAGTGAATATATGTCTTGTCAAACTGCTCAGGAACAAATGATAAATCATCTGTCTTTATTATATCAAGAGCTGCCTGACCCATCTCTTTCATACGCACAAACCATTGTGGCTTAATCATAGGCTCTACGGTAGTCTTGCATCTGTCATGTGTACCTACATTATGACTGTGTGGAACTACCTTGACAAGAAGTCCCAGTTCATCAAGATCCGCTACCATCTGTTTTCTTGCTTCATAACGGTCCAGACCTGTATATTTGCCGCCTAACTCATTTATGGTAGCATCATCATTCATGATATTTATTTCTTCAAGATTATGTCTCTTTCCTACCTCAAAGTCATTCGGATCATGTGCAGGTGTAATCTTAACACAACCTGTTCCAAACTCTTTATCTACATACTCATCTGCAATCACAGGTATCTGTCTTCCTGTAAGAGGAAGTTCAAGCATCTTACCGACTATATCTGTATATCTTTCGTCAGTAGGATTTACAGCTACTGCCGTATCACCAAGAAGAGTCTCAGGTCTTGTAGTTGCTATCTCAACAAATCTTCCCGGCTCACCTACTACAGGATAATTAATATGCCAGAAATATCCGTCCTGCTCCTCATGTATAACCTCTGCATCTGATATGGATGTCTTACAAACAGGACACCAGTTGATTATTCTTGAGCCTTTATAGATGTAACCTTTCTCATAAAGCCTTACAAATACTTCCTTAACTGCCTTTGAGCATCCCTCGTCCATTGTAAAACGTTCTCTGTCCCAGTCAGCAGATGAACCCATCTTCTTAAGCTGATTTATTATGCGGCTGCCATACTCCTCTTTCCATGCCCAGGCATGCTTTAAAAATTCCTCACGTCCGATTTCATTTTTGTCTATTCCCTGCTCCTTGAGCTTCTCTGTTACCTTTACCTCTGTAGCTATAGCCGCATGGTCTGTACCCGGCTGCCACAATGCACTGTATCCCTGCATTCTCTTGAAACGTATAAGAATATCCTGCATAGTATTATCAAGTGCATGTCCCATATGGAGCTGTCCTGTTACATTTGGAGGCGGCATAACAATTGTAAATGGTTTCTTGCTTCTGTCTACCTCCGCATGAAAATATTTCTTTTCTTCCCATTTTTTATATAATCTGTCTTCAATCTGGGAAGGATCATATGTCTTATCCAATTCCTTCATTTTTTTCTTCCTTTCTTTTTCTGATCCTATTAAATAAAAAAAGCCTTAGACATATTATAATATCTAAGGGCGATTATCCGCGTTACCACCTTGGTTTATTGCTTATCTTATTCTATAACGGGAACGAACCGGCATAATCTAATTATTTGTAATGTCTTCGCACATATACAACATGTTCAATTATGCAGCTACAAAGCTACCTTCATATTATCCTTTCCTGAAAATCCTTTCAGCCTGTGGAATTTTCTCTCTGTAAGGAGGTGTTAATACTAATCCTCTTTATCATTGCTTTTATACATTTATCAAATCTACTGAGATAGTACAACATATTAGTTTCATGTGTCAAGGAAATTTATCTGAATGTTTCAGCTGTTTATCTGTATTCCATATTTCCCACATGTTATTTTTATGCTCTTTTTATTAATTTCCTGACATAAGCAACAAGAGCAGTTGATACCAGAATAAGTATAACTCCAAATACAAAGGTAATATTTTTAGACTTATCAGTTGGTTCATCACCTATCATATAACTCTCCGAAGGATTTTGGGGATTATATTTTACTACTACCTCCTGTCCTACCTCATATTTAATGCTTTGTCCATCTGCCTTGATTGTATATTTCTCAGAATCTATTACATATTCAACAGTAGGTACATAATATGTAGTATCGACATATTCCGGATTTACAACCGACTTTTTTTTACGTTTTCTTTCACTTGAAGATGTCTTTTCCCTCTCAATATATGTACTTACATCTACTACTGTTCCCTTTATCTCTCCGGTACAGTTTGCTTCGATACGCTCTCCCTTCTTGTACTGCATTTTCCCTACCCACCAGAAAAACAAAGCACCAAGCAATACTATAGACAAAATAATAACCATAAATATATCTTTAATTTTACTACCCTTTTTTTTCATAATAATCTTCTTCTCCTATTTGTAATCCCATTTATAACTATCTACCGGCACCGGATATAAAATCTCTCACCTTATCCTTATCCTTGCCCGTTTTGTCCACATATTCAACACCTGATGATACATCAACAACATCAGGAGCAACAACTGAGACGGCATCAGCAACATTATCAGGATTAAGTCCTCCTGCCAGAATAAATAACCTGTCATCACGTACAATTTCATCCAGACTGTTCCAGTCAAAGGTCTTACCGCTTCCCGGCTGTCCTGCATCAAATACATAACCTGCAATATTAGAAAGCTGCTTATAATGAGAGAATTTTTGCATATCTGATATATTAAATGCTTTCCACACAGGAATACCTGCAGATGTAATAAGCTCATCTTCCGTATTTCCATGAATCTGCAGATAATCAAAGCCCAGCTTTTCTATAACTTCTACCTGTTTTCTTGTCGGCGATACCGTTACTGCTACCTTTTTTATATCATCAGATATACAGTCTAACAATTTTTTTGCCTGCATAGGTTCTATATTTCTTTTGCTCTTTGGAAAGAACATGACCATGCCTATATAATCAGGCTTATATTCATTTACAATCTTCACGTCATCCATGTTTGTAAGTCCGCATATTTTTACCTGCATAATCACAAATCACCTTTCTATTAAGTACATTTCACATTGTCTAAAGCCAGTGGCATATAATCTCCTCTGTCTTCCGTAAGCTCATATCCGACAGCCTTTACTCTCGAATCCAGACATGCTCTGCATTGTGCCGATTCCTCTCCTGTACATATTTTGTTATCATAAAGCATATATTTTTTTCTTACACTAACAGGTGACAAATTGGGCATAACAACATTTGCCCCATATAAAAAGCCCTGTTCCCTTCCGTCAGGTGCTATAGTTCCAAGTGAAGTTGTTGCCGGAATAAGAGCATTTGGAAACATAAGCCTTAGAAGGCTTATCATTATAAGTGTCTGTTTCAGGCTTCCTGCCGTCATACCTGCAAATGGTGTATCCTTGTGTGGTATATATGGTCCGATTCCTATCATATGAGGTTTAAGCTCTGACAGAAATATCAAGTCACATGCCAGATGCTCCGCCTTCTGATAAGGTGAGCCTACCATAAATCCGCTCCCCACCTGATATCCAAGCTCTTTTAACTGATAAAGACATTTTATTCTATGTTCATAGCTCATCCCGGCAGGATGCAGTTTCTCATAATGCTCCTTATCCGCAGTCTCATGACGCAGAAGATATCTGTCGGCCCCGGCAGTTCTCCATAATCTATAAGTATTGTATTCCTGCTCCCCAAACGACAGTGTAACAGCACAGTCATCATAAAGCTTCTTGATACAGCATACAATGTCCGCAACAAACTCCGGGGTATATATACCATCTTCCCCTCCCTGAAGCACAAAGGTTCTGAAGCCAAGCCTGTATCCTTCCCTGCAACATGTAAGAATATCCTCTTTATCAAGTCTGTATCTTTCTATACTGTGATTATCTTTCCTTATACCGCAGTAATAACAGTTATTCTTACATATATTTGTACATTCTATAAGACCTCTGGTATATATTTTATTTTCAAATATCTCATGGGATACCTTATATGCAAGGCATCTCATATATTCAACAAGCCCCGCATTTTCAGCATGAAACAAATCTGATATAAACTCAGCAAGCTCTATCTTATCGCCTACGCAGACGCCCATCCGACCTTGTTCGGATTTAGATGCATCTGCTCCACTCTGCCCATATTCATATATCCTGTCTATCATCTCACGAAGCATATCTCTATTCATACCATAACCTCTGTTTATATGATATTCATTCTGCCATATTGTATCATACTCACTCCGATACGATGGCACTCAATTCCCGAAGCTTTGCAAGTCTGCTGTCAAACTGATGATAAAAGTCCTCATTGTCATTATACAATGCCATAAACATAACATTAAGAACAAGAACAGTCAATTTCTTTGCTTCCTCTTCTTTTTCACATTCAAGCTTCTTTTTTATTATTTCCTGAATTTCCTTCTGAAAATCATGCCAGTCATTTATGTACTTTGTATATCTCGGTATATCAGGTGTATCAATCCATTTTGATACCTTAACCTTTGTTTTTCCCGCGCGCTCACACTCATGTATCTGAAGGAAATATTTGAAGCTTCCATCTTCATAATATCTGCCCAGAGGAAACAATCTGCAGAATCCGGGTCTTGCTTCATGTATACTGCACCGTCCCTCACTATTTAAAAAAGGACATGCATTATTTTTCATTTTTATATTTGGAAGTACAAGTCCGTCAACAACATTAAGCTCAAGCTCTGATGCCAGAAGTTCCTCAAAGCTCTTACCCAAAGCAGTTGTCAGTCTCATTATATCAAGTGGGTCCAGTATTATAGAATTACCCATACCCTCACAGCAGGCATGACACCCTTTACACTCATTACAATATGCTTTAACCATATCATTTGTATCGTACAATCTTCCATCTGAGATTTCCTCAAGACTACATTTTCTAATCATGACACATTACTCCATATTTTATTCTTATTCTATCAAGCTTCTCCAGAAATGGTCTCGCTGCAATCCACAAGAATATTACTGTTGCAGATGCCTGAACCACATCAAACGGAAAACCTGTAACATATGCTGCCAAAATCATCTTCATATCTATTGAACGCTGCCACATAATCACTGATGCCGGATTCATAATGCCTCCATACACCACTATACAGACAAGGCCTCCAAATACACACAAGCCAAGCTTTGTAAGCATTCTTGTTCTTACACCTTTATGTGCAAATACAAGTCCCGCCAGAAATCCCACCAGTCCCATAGAAAACATCTGCCATGGTGTCCATGGTCCCTGTCCAAACATAATGTTAGACACTATCATTGTAACTGCACCTGTTATAAACCCTGTCTCAGCTCCAAATGCCACACCTGATATAATGACAAGTGCCATAGTAGGACTGAAATTAGGCAATATAAAGGATGCAGTTCTTCCTGCTACTGCGAGTGCACACATTACGGCTATGGTAACTATTTCCCTTGTTTTAGGCTTCCTGCTCTCAAACGAAACAAAAAATGGCAGCATTGCCTCTATAAGCACCATAAGCGATATAAAATAGTATTTCCTATCATGAAGTTTATCATAACCCAGCCATATGGTAAATGGTATAACCAACAAAACCACACATATATTTATAATAGTACTTTTTGTAAAGCCACGTCCTCTTCCCTCCAGCTCTATTGCTTCATCAGCCTGCTTTCCTATAGGTTTAAGCGCTATCAACAGACATATAACGGCACATATAAATACTCCATAAATAACCATATAAGCAACGCCCTCGCCTGTCACTGCCATTCCCTTTATCAGCAAAGTCAGATCTGCCTGAGATACCGTTTTTATAAAACAACAGATAATAACCAGAGATGAAATAATCACTGCCATCAATCTGGGCAGAGATGGTTTTTCTATATGTCTGTCGGCCTTAAGCACAATATTCAGATTAGTTTTTTGTGGAGAGTCATAAGTACGGCTGTCATCTTTTCCCCTATATACCTCTATAATCTCCTCCACCGTAACTGCTTTATCAACAATATTCTTTGCTATTCTTGCTGCAGCCGTTGTATAGAAACTGTTGCCGGCGAAATATTCCCTCACTTCATTTATGGCAGCAAGTTCACCATCAAATAAAAGCGCAATTCTCTCCCCTGCATCTCCACAGAATTCTATATCATGACTGACTATAACTATTGTTTTGCCCTGCTCCTTCAGATTATGAAGCATATGATTGAATTCCTGCTTGAAGCCATTATCCAATCCTTTTGTAGGCTCATCCATGAGAATAATGTCAGGGTCATGCATAAGAACTTTTGCAAGCGCCAGTCTCTGCTGTTCTCCGCCTGACAAGTCATAAGGATGTCTGTCCAACAGCTTTTCCAGATGACATAAGCCTACTATATATTCTAACTGCTCATGACTTGCTGCATCTGCAAGTTCAGCTCTTACAGTATTCCTTATAAATAATGCTTTAGGGTCCTGCGGAAGCATACCTACAGTTTTGTTCTTTGATGTTTTTATTTTGCCGGAATACGGTTTTCTGATTCCTGCCATAACTGAAAGCAGCGTTGATTTGCCACTTCCGTTACTGCCGTTTATTATAAGTATTTCATTTTCAAATACAGAAAGTGACAGCTTTTTTAATATATCCTGTCCATCTCTGTTATACCTGAAGGATATATCCTTCAAATCCAGAATAACCTCTGATTTTTTACTTTCCTGTCTGTCCTTATCATTATCAACAGACATTTTCTTTTCTATTTTTTTATTCTCTCTATATTTTCTGTCATATTCTTCAAGCCATATCCTGCCCTCACTTACTGTTACAGGCATTTCACCACAGCCATCTTCTTCCCCCGCAAGCCCCATATATATACGAACTGCTGCCGGCATAGAAGACATAAGCGCATACGAATTGTCCATACTTCGTATACCACGTGCCAAAGCCGCCACTTTATCATCTGCAATGATATGTCCGTCCTCCATTATAACAGCCCTGCTGCATACAGGAAGGACCTCCTCCAGTCTGTGTTCTGTCATTATAATAGTAGTTCCAAGTTCCCTGTTTATCCTTACAAGACTTCCTATAAATTCATTTGCAGCTATAGGGTCAAGCTGGCTTGTAGGTTCATCGAGTATTAATACATCAGGATTTACAGCCATGGCTGATGCCAGATTGACAAGCTGCTTCTGGCCGCCTGACAGTTCTGTTACCTTTCTGTGAAATATATCAGTAAGCCCAAAGAAAGAACTCATTTCAGCCACTCTCCGCCTGATATAGTCATTATCATATCCCAGGCTCTCCAGTCCAAATGCAAGCTCATGCCATACCTTATCAGTTACAAGCTGGGCATCTACATCCTGCATAACAAAACCAATATCTTCTGCCTGCTGCCTGTCTGTAATATGAGTAAGCGGCTCTCCCTTAAAGCTTATATTTCCCTCAATTCTTCCCTTTGGTGCTATAACAGGCTTGAGCTGACGGAGAAATGTAGTCTTACCACATCCTGAGCTTCCGAGTATGACAACGAATTCCCCCTGACTGATATTCATACTCATATCAGTTATAGCATTAGGAAGATATGCCTTGCCTGATTCGTCTGCCATATCCGGATATGCAAATCTCAAATTTTCTATTCTAAATATCTCCATATCTAAACCTCTGTCTTTCCATGATGCGAAGGATTATCGGCATAACCGCCAACATTCCGTAAACAACAAACAACGAAACTGTATATGCACCTGATATACTTCCTGATACGGCAGGGTAATACCAGAAGCCGAACGCCCCGCTTATTCCCCCTATCACTACATATAAAGCACAAAATAATATATATATCATGCATATTCCATCTCTTTTTGTAAATCTATATATAGAATACGCTTTTCTTCCTTTTAAACCATAGCCTCTGCTCTTCATACTGTCGGCAGTTATAACAGCCCTCTCTAGAGCCCATGTTACTACTGTTGAAAATACACGAAGTACAGTCCTTATTCTTTTAAAATATTTCCCTTCACATATATAACCCGCGGCCTTCTGCGCCCGGTATACCTGTCCAAACCTCTCTGCAAATTCAGGTATAAATCGTAACGTCATAGACAGTATAAGAGATAAATAAGGCGCTATTCT
>JBJEMQ010000237.1:0-1993 GCA_051879755.1 Coprococcus sp.
AGTGAAAATAATACAAGCGGAGGTGCATTAAGTGCCGAACCAATTGCTACCGCCATAGCCGGGCCACTCATAAGCGATGCCAACCCTCCGACAGTATAACCGACTTCATTTATAGTCGCTATCTGTGCTGTCAGAAATGGAATATGAAACTGTGTTCCCAGTGTATTAAGTATCGTACCTATAAGCAATGTACAGAATAAGCCCTGTGCCATGGCACCAAGAGCATCCACACCATATCTCTTTGCGGATATAACAATATCCTTTCGTTTTAAAAATGCTTTTACTTTTTCCATAATAACCTGTCTCTTCCTTAGTTTTTTATTGTCATGTGTAAACCTAAAACTTTACACCTGCATATTATAGTATCCATATTCGGATTTGTCCAGTATTTTTTCACTTTATATTATTTCAGAAGTAAAGAGTCACGTTTGCATACTCACAAGGTCGCTTTTGTAGTGTTTTGATTGCTATTTCAATTAAAAAAAGCGCGCTCTATATACACTAATCCATCAATTACATGTACATAAAACACGCTTTTAGTAATATTCTATTTCTATTCAATGCTTTCTGCTTCTGTAGATGCCTCTTCCGTACTTTCTACCTGTACAGCACTTTCCATAAGATAATCAAGGACTTTTTCTTCGGTAGCATAGAAAAGTATATCCTCGGAGGTATAATATTCATCTATCTCAGCCTCATCCTCTATACCATTTTCTTCCATCAGATTATTCTTATAATTCCGGGCATCTTCATCTGTGGCAATAATATTCTCCTTAACAGCTATAGAACATACAACTATCTTCTCCTGCATAACTGATTCAACTGTCTCCGTCAGGAATTCCAGGAATTCCGGTTCAGTTGAATATCCATAAAAATACATAAGATATGTCTGCATATCAATACCATAATTTCCTGCAGCAGAGCTTATATTATCTAAAACAGCTTCTACATACTCCTGTGCTTCATTCTCCGGATATTTCTCATATTCTGTCTTATCTACAATTGTTTTAAGCACGCTTGTTCTATCAGCTTCATCAGCACTATCATTTGCTTCTTCCTGAAGATTATTTGTCAGATACTCTGTATAATCACTTGTTGTGGTGTACTCGCCACCTGTAGCATTTTTTACAAGTTCATCTGTATATTCAGGGACATTAGTTACTGATATATAATTAACAGTTACATCAAATTCAGCGTCCATACCCGCAACCTCTGTATCTGAATAATCAGCAGGATATGACACCTTTATAGTCTTAGACGTACCGGGAGTAACACCTATAAGATTTTCGTCAAAGCCATCTCCCAAATTGTCTTCTCCTATAGTAATCATATAATCTTCATTGCTGTCATGCTCACTGCCTGATATCGTCTCAACATAGCTGATATTTACTAAATCTCCATCCGCTATGCTGCTCTTTGTATCCTCTATAGTCTCTGAATTATCATCACAAAAGCTTTGTATTGCTCCATCTATATCCTCCTGTGTTACTTCTCTTGAGGCTGGAACATATTCTACTCCTTTATAATCCTTTACATCTGCACATTTGGCATATCTTTTTATCTTTCCGTCAATACCCTTGCCACACGCAGTAAGCATACTCATGCAAAATACTGCTGATACACCCAATACAAGCACTTTTACTTTTCTCATATCTGTTTTCTATCTCCTTTTGTATCCCCGACTTTTTTATTCAGCTTCTGTAGCTGTTTCAGTTGCAGAAGAATCAGTTTTCGTTCCTTCTGATGTATTAACACCATTATCCATCATAAACTGCATAACCTTATCTGCAAGTGTATAATACATGATTTCTTCTGAACTATAATACTCCTTTATTGCATCTTCAGTCATATTATTATCTGAAGCTGCTTTCTTCACAAATTCGTTCTCTTCGTCAGCAGTTACAGTTATATTCTCAGCAAGCGCTATAGCACATACAACCATTTTTTCTTTTTGAGTTTCTTCACATACTGACTTTATATAATCATAGAAAGC
>JBJEMQ010000238.1:0-7932 GCA_051879755.1 Coprococcus sp.
CAATTCATCTCGCCACCTTAGAGGTGGGAGAATTCTTGCTCATATCATGTTAAAACAAAATTACCCCTCCGGGATGCGGGTGCAAGCCGGAGGGGTAGGTAAAGCCAAGCCGGAGGGGTAGGTAAAGCAAGGTTAATCGATATTTGTTTACTTGAACCATTTTTAGCAATGATAATAGCTACGATGCAAAAACCAACTGCTCCATCGGCAGTGCCCGCTCCTGGTATAACGGATCCAACAATAGCACCAACTTTTGCACCAGTAGCTGCACTAGCGGCAGCTCCAACAGATGCGACTGCTAGTGTACCTAATATACTTCATTCATCTTATGTATATCCTTAATTTTCAGTATATTTTTTTATTATAAGCTCGTTTCATTATTTCATAAAGTGCTAAATCAGTTAACACAGATTATTCGTGCTATCTAAGTCTATATCCTCCAGTGCTTCTCGATACTGAATCAAAAAATCATAAATTCCATCCTCTGACAGAACCCCTCGTTTCAAATCCTTCGGCAGTACTCCAGCCTCATCGGCTTCAAAATCCTGTCTCTAGAGTTCAGATTCATAATATTCTATCAATTTCTGAATCTCATCCTCCATCGTCTGTAATAGCGATACTGATTCTGGTAATCCGATGACTGCAGCATTAGCCTTATCCAAAATGCTTTCCATTTCCTGTATTCGCTTAATCTGCTCAAATGCAGGAAATTCTTCGTCATTTGAAACAGCGAGCTTGATAATATTGAAAAATGGCAGTTCTTGCATTGCCTCTTCTTTTGATGCATACAACTTAACCATCTTCGTTTTCTGCATGTTATTTTTCCAGCTCTTTTTCTGTGAAATCAGTTTTCGTAGATGCGGAGCTGCGATTCGGATCTCTCCGTCCTTGCTGATATAGAGTATTCTGGAGTGACTTTCTATATCAGTGATTTCACCATAAGTTGCAAGATAACCACCATCGCTGACAGTAGCAAAGATATCAATCCAAGGGACTGCATAGAATGTTACTTCTGGCACATGATCATCAAAGATAAAGTGGATATCTCCAATATCTGCAATTGCATCATACTCCGCATTCTTTTCAGATACTGACATAGTATAAACAGTTGTGCCTGCAGCTATAAGTTTTATTCCAGAAGCAATAACACTTATGCCGGAATTTGCAGGGTCTGTCATATCCAGATAATACGTTTCCTGAGGGTTACTGTCCTTCTCCCACTGCTCTATTTAAGTTTCTTCAAATACTGTACCGGTACTGACTTCGTGAGCCATACTCCATTCCATGCCACTTTTCACTATCCTACCAGCCATTTGTATTTTTCGACACTATAAAGCGGAACAAATGGAAGCAATATGGGGGTTTTCTTCACATACTCCTGATATTGCGGATCATTTCCGTAATTCTTATTTTGACGTATCTCCAATCTTCTGGCGCCGCCAAACATAATATATACAATGCAGAGCCAACCCAGCAGGGAAACCATCCACTCAAACGTACCACTGAAAGCCGTCACTCCGGAAATCAGAACGCCGGTCCAGATGAGAATCTCCCCCAAATAATTCGGACAACGGACAACGCGAAAGAGACCAACATCACAGAAGCGGTTCGGATGCTGTTTTTTATATCTGTTTTTGATAAAATCCGCTGTCGACTCCAGGACAATTCCCAATGCCATAACCACCGTGCCAATCACCGCTGCCGTATCTGTTTTCGCATTGTGCTGCATACGGAAGAAGACCGGTGCTACCTCAAAACAGTATAGCAATGCACAGCTTAACCACACCAAAATCTTTAAATACCATTTCATACCGGAACCATCCTTGATCTCGTGCTTCATGGTCTTCTGATAGGACGCACTTTTGATCTCCCTCACCAGAAGATAACCTCCCAGACGACAACCGTAAACCATGCAAAGGACGGCAAGCACTACCATACAAAGGTTTAAGCTGCGGTGAAACATCACAAGCATTGCCAGACCCAGTCCGGCAATGGAAAATCCATATCCAATGGAAATGAACCAGACAAATTTCTTAAATCCGATGGCACTGATTGCCATTGCTACAACAAACATAATCAAATACTGCATACTCATCCTTCTTTCTTCTTTTTCTTAAGAGTTCAGACCAATTCGGTCATTTTTGTGCGTATTGAACAAAATTGTGGTCAATTGAAGTTAGGTTCGAACCCTGTATTGAACCATCTGGCATTCCTCCTGGCGAATAGATTTCCATACGATTATCATAAATATATATATATGAACTTCACTACCATTTACCAGATAGTCACGGTGTGCCAATGCATTACATCTATGTTCAGAGCTTTTTCATTCACGGATTAACTTGCAGCAAAAATAATCCAATCGATCTTCTTTACATTTGAAATTTCTGAATCCTCTGGAAACATACTGTCAAACCATTCAATCCATTTCTTGCCGCGATCAGAATCAAGCATGGTGTCATACCAATCATTCAGCAGCTGCCAGTCATGTCTGATTTTTTCGATTTCTGTTGTTCCTCGAGGAGCTCCGGATCTATTCCACCAAAAATGAACATTTTCTTCCCTGGACAGATATTCTCGTACCTTACTATCATAGATTGGCGAAAGCGGGTTTCGAGTATGTAATAATTTGCTGCTGAGAGAAAATTCATAACAATGCTGTTCCATTGACTCTTTTAATTCTTCTATGATATCAATTAGAGAATCTGCCGGAGAGATATTTTGCAATTTATCAAAGTAAGGCTTTTTATTGCCTTCCTTTCGCATTACACCACCTCTGGCACGCAGGTATAAATCATGATATACATCTTGAAAATCAGCATCATTCAATTGCCAATACTTCATAACATAACGATATTCTAAAAGACCGGTTTCAATTATCAGTTTTTGACGAGGTGTTATCCTGGTAATATCAATCATATGTTGTCTCCATTTACATATACTCAGCTTCCTGTATGTAAGAGCGAATGAATAATTCAGTTTTTTCATTTGTTCATACATATGCCTATTATACCAAAAAGAGCAGCAGATAGAACGGTTGCAGATTTTTTTCTTGTTGCATATCTACAATTTTACATAAAATATCTTCACCTTGCGTTTTCCTTCCGTGTACATCTCATTGTCTTTGGGGATGTCTGCAATCTCCACAAACTCACCACCAGCAATCTGAATATTTCTTTCAGATGCAATATTCTCAGGCTGGCATGAAATGGTCAGATGATCCATTCCATGCTTTTGGGCCTGCTTAAAAAGTAGTCGACATGCCTTTGCTGAATAATGATGCCCACGATATTTTTTATGTATTCCATAACCGATGTTCCCTCCAATATAAACCTTATTGTTATATCCAATTCGAAGGTCACAATATCCGACTTCTGTTCCGTCCGGAAAACAGATGTCGAAATAGTATGCAGGAAGCCATTCCTTTACAGGATCCGCATTGCAGGTTCTCTTAAGTCGGAGCATAATCTCACCATCACTAAGATCGCTGGTATCTAATAATTCGCTTTTGATAATAGCAGTATTATTTTTCATCATGATATTTTCTCTATCCATGCAGTTTCTCCTCTCCAAGTGACTGATTTCATGTTAGGGATATTCTATCATAAAATCAGTCACCTACATAGAGCAATCCACTCAACTGCTGGTGACAGAAGAAGGGTACAGATTACGGATTTTCTTGTCAGAATCCGTTGCCAGAACCTTCGCCGAATTATCGTATCGCAAAGCAAAAAATGTACTGTGGTTCCCATGCAGGTCACCACTATGCCATGTAACATTTAAATATACATATCTCCAGATAAGAACTAATCCAATTATACGAAAAATATCTATTGTGAGCAATGAAGTTTTATAACAATTCCTATTCCTTATATGCAAATTTCAGATACATTGTTGTTCTTGAAAAATCACATTTGGGCGTCGAGAATCAGAAAATATTTCACTCGAGTGATGTATTATTCTAACTATCGATGTTTTTCCACATACCATTATGCTTCACATGAAGACCATAGGCTTCTGCCACCTGTCTGGTAGTAAGTTCATCTCTGACAGCCTCAAATACTTTCACTGTCTCTGCACCTCATTTCCACATATGAAAAAGAGCCTGATTTCCTGTATTTAAGAAACCGGACTCTAGTAGTATAGCTATTCTGAGGAAGTGGAAGAATAGCATTGTCGCGAGATGAATAATACTGCTCGTATGGTCCCAGAATGATATGGTCATGAAATGGTTGAATAAAAAGTTATTCGAATTCAATTTCTTCTTCTGCAAGAGAATATACATCAATCTGATTTTTGACATCAAGTCGATTAACAAGCCATCCCCTTGTCATACACATTTTTACAAAATCATCAAGTCGATTTTTTCCGTGCATTTCTTTTAAAGTAATTACAAGACCGAAAGGCATAGCTTTACGATTAGATGATGACATTCTTTCTTTAGTAAAGATACTGATTCCCCACATTCCTGCATCATATGATTTTCTAGGTACGGCTCTGGTTTTCATCTCCTCGCAGATATGCTTAACATTATCCCATTTACGATAAATGTTTCTTGCTTCCTCTTCATAAACAGCAGTTCCTGAATCAGTTTGCCTATTATCATCAATTGGCTTTATTTTTGATGTCATGTTTTCGAGATACACTCTACCAAATTGGATATCCATTTCGGTACTTGTATAATCAACACCTTGATTCCTATCACATCCAGGGAAGTATACCAGTGTTGCTTTTGAGTAAAATGGATGTTTCCCATTAACCACTGGAACTGGAAGATTATACGTATAAGTTTCGTAATCCTCGGTGGTGCCAGACATGACAAATTTTATTTCATCCTCTGGAGTATTTAAAATATCTTCAATTCTTCTAGGAACAATGCCATATCCTATTGTATCAGTAATTGAATTGGAACCCTTCCATGATGCTGCGGCATCAATAATTAAAGCCTTTGCAACTTCCCTATTCAATCCCATAATATGAATTAAATATGCCATCTTTCGTGCAATCCATGGTGCCGCAAAAGAAGTTCCAGTCTGATAAATTGCGCCAAGATCATTTATACAGACAGCAATCTTTTCTTCCGGACGATATCCATCACCTCCAAAATAACTGATATCTGGCTTATGAAAGAACGAAAGAACCGGTCCTTTTCGTGAATAGGATGCTGATTTTCCTCTGCTATCCACTGCGTTAACAACGAGAGCATTTAAGGAATCAGCCGGAGCCCCTATACGCATTTCCGGATGTGATAATCCATCTGGGGTATTAGTTCCTGCGACTATAAAGATTACATCAAACTCATTCTGAATGCGATCAAGTTCTGCAGCTTCTGGCGAAATAAACGTCTCTTTAATTTCTTCTGGAGATCCTAGAGATAAATTCCACACCTTAATATCTCGATTACTACTTACAATACTTCTGATATTTCTTAATATTGCAAAAGAACTAAATCCAGAATGGGTTGCAACACCAAAATGTCTTACCTTGAATCTTCCGCATCCATCATCTAAATTTGGATTTCCTTTTGGGCCATCAACAATAATAGAGGATACTGCTGTACCATGGTAGTAATCTCGTCGCTCCAATTCGATTTCTTCAGGAAGCATATTATGATATTCAACCCAATCTGAAAAATAAACATTCGTATCAAAATGCGTATCTATTACTCCAACGGTAGGTTCGTTACCAGGGGCAGGAATCATTCTTTCTGTATTATCCGATAAATCTTCTTCAAGCACATCTTCCAATCTTATTTTAGTAAAGTCAGTCACACTCATAGCAATTAAGTACGGCGCTTTATTGTACAACAATTGCATTTCACCAGGTGATAATAAAATAGTTGTTCCGTCAATAATTCTTGTATCAAGAATATTAATTCCGAATTTTGCCAATAATTGTTTTGTATCAACATCCGTTCTATAGATAGTAACAATTGTATTTTCTGTTACATCCTTTTTGCAAATATCTATATCGAACCTTTCCACATAATACGCATCTAAAATCACATTGATAAATGTACTCTTAGCGATTCCGTCATACGGAAATTTTTTCATTTTTCCAATGGACTCTGTATTTTCTGTTGTGATTTCTCCTCGAAAAAAGTTTTCAATAATGAATGCTGTTTTTTCCAGATTATCAATTGCTCTATCAATAGCTGAGAGCTGGACATAGTGAGTAAAGACATGCTTCTGAATATTCTGACCGGATTCATTTTTTTCTGTGACGAATTTTGCTCCTCTAATTGAAGATACTGCTGATTTTCCCGTATCAGACAGAAGGATTCTCAAACGGTTACTTTTTGCTACGACGCGCTTGTAATGTACACTTATGATAGCTCCTTTGATATCTAAGTTTGATTTCCAATACTCTTTAATATCTGAAAGTTCTTTAATTAACTGTCTTATGTGTCCAACACTTACGCTCTGTTTTGCAGGCAACTTAGACGGGCCAAAACCAGGAGAGTTTTTTCTTTTTTCAAATCGGCCTTTTAACTGAAGCAGATTATTCAATGTTCTCACCACCTCTTAATTCTCTTGATACTGCGCTTTTAGATACTTGAGATAGAATTTCTATCTCTCTTACGGTAAATCCATGAGCATGGAGTTCTTTAAGATCGTTCGGCTTCTTTCCAGATACGGAGTAGTATAATTTTCTAAAATAATCCATACCATCTTGTGTATCACTAAAAGCAATCGAAGTTTTTATAATATTCTTCAATTCACCAGGAAAAGGTATAGGATGTGCTAATTTCATAATTTTTCTAAAAAGGCGAATGTCTCGATTCCCCAGTTTCATTTTTGTAAGATATCTATCTAGCATTTTTTCAGAAATAGCCAGTAAATCCTCTTCTGTATATCGATCAAAATCAACAACAGAATCAAAGCGTCTAATCAAAGCTTTATCAAAATGAGAAAATAAATTGGTTGTTGCTATAAGAACAACACTTTCATTCATTCGATCAAATCCCTTTAACAAAGCAGAAGTAGCTCGCCCCATTTCCCTTAAATCATTACTATTTGTTCGATCAAGTGCTAACGCATCAATCTCATCAAATAATACAATTACCTTATCTGGATTGACAAAACTATTAATTTCCCTAAATAACTCGGATATATTTTTTTGTGTTTGCCCAAGTTTACTATCAATAACTGAAGAGAAATTAACCATAAATATTTCTCGATTCAAAATTCTAGCTAACTGCTTTACAGCTTCTGTCTTTCCGGTTCCAGGAGCACCTTGAAATAAAAATTTATTAATTCCTATGCGTCTTTCAATCGCATTTACGATTCCCAACAAATTTTGAGTGATTTCATCAGGAAGAAACAACATATCTTCTTGAGATTCAATTCTCTCAAAATAAGCAGATTCATACTCCGACATCTGTGGAACAAAAGTATTCACATTGGACAATAGAGACATGATATATTCCGACAATTGATAGTCGCCAGATTTATCAAAGTCTTTTGCAATTTCATAAGCCTCACTGCGAAAGCCGGCATCATTATTTTCAGCATAGAATTTCACAAGATTAATCACACTTTTCTTTTTCATGACACCATGCATCTCCTTTGATTTTTTGTCAATTTAACTATATCAGCTCGGGACAAAATTGTCAATATTGGGACAAATATTCATTTTTTAGACATATGTTCGCTGGAATACTGACTGTAACCATAATGCATTCAGGCTATGTTCTCTGCAGTAAATGCAATGGTGCAGATTGCAATCATCATACTTTATGTAAATGATGTCATATTTTGTGATATTTTATTGCTTGAGAAGAAAAAAGCGATAAAAACAAGCGATAACGTCTTTTCTACTGCCCCGCCAACAACAAAAAAAGTCCGCCGAGTCGTCAGAGACTCAGCGAACTTCTTTCAAAAACCGTCCCACACGGGAATCGAACCCATATCTAGAGCTTAGGAGGCCCTT
>JBJEMQ010000239.1:0-1990 GCA_051879755.1 Coprococcus sp.
CCAAGAAGTTCCCTCATTCCGGCATTACCTTCACTAAAAAGGTAGCAATACTTAAGTCAGCAAATATGTCTCTTGGTGTAAATATGCTTATGAAACTTTTAAAAGAGGCAACCAGTATACTGGCTCCGGCAGGGTTTGATATTGAGATTGTGGAGAAGCATCATAATCAGAAAGTTGATGCGCCAAGTGGAACAGCACTTGCACTTGCAGATTCTATTAATGAAGAACTTAATAAAGAGTATGAATATGTATACGACAGAAGTCAGGTACGTGAGAAACGCTCTAAGAAAGAAATCGGTATAAGTGCTGTAAGAGGCGGAACTATTGTTGGAGACCATGATGTTATATTTGCAGGAATGGATGAGGTAATTACTTTCTCACACAGGGCATATTCAAAGTCTGTATTTGCAAAGGGCGCTGTTGAGGCAGCCAAGTTCCTTGCAGGAAAGCCGGCAGGAAAATATGATATGAGTGATGTTATACAGTTTTAGGGCATCGAAAGGATAAATTGTAATGGAGTTCAGACCATGCATTGACATTCATAACGGACAGGTGAAGCAGATTGTAGGAAGTTCACTTGTAGACAAGGGAGATAAGGCGAAGGAGAACTTTGTCGCAGCAAAGGACGCTGACTATTATGCCAATCTGTACAAAGAAAAAGGCATTAAGGGTGGACATATTATTTTGCTTAATCCTGTTACAAGCGAATATTATGAGGCTACAAAGAAGCAGGCACTTATGGCACTTAATGCATATAAAGGCGGTTTACAGATAGGTGGCGGCATCAATGATACAAATGCGAAGGAGTATCTTGATGCCGGAGCCTCTCATGTTATTGTTACATCGTATGTATTTAAGGATGGTAAGATAAACACCCAGAATCTTGAGAAAATAAGCCAGATTACCGGTAAAGAGCACCTTGTACTTGATTTAAGCTGCAGGTGGACGGATGGAGCATATCATATCGTTACTGACCGTTGGCAGAAATTCACTGATGAGATTGTGAATGAAGAGACACTTGACAGACTTGCAGGCTATTGCGATGAATTTCTCATTCATGCTGTGGATGTGGAAGGAAAAGCGCAGGGAATAGAGAAGCCGCTGGTGGAACTGCTTGGCAAATGGAATAAGATACCGGTTACTTATGCAGGTGGGGTTCACTCTTACGATGATATTGATTTATTAAAGAAACTTGGATATGGAAAGATAAATGTCACAGTAGGAAGCGCACTTGATATATTTGGCGGAAATCTTAATTTTGATGAGGTTACGAGAAGAGTAATGTAATTATAATATGACTAATAACAAAAGAAAGGGCTACATGTTAAAACATGCAACCCTTTCTTTTTGATTCCCCTCATAGTACATCTTAATCCCGTAAAACAATAGCTGATTTCAAAATAATACACAAATAATATGTCAATATATTTAGAAAGGCACATCGAAACTAGATTAAATGAGCTACAAGCTAATCTTATAACTTTGTTACGTTTACTGCCTGAGGTCCCTTTTCTCCATTTACAATCTCAAACTCTACATTTGCACCCTCATCCAAAGACTTGAAACCATCCATTAAAAGTCCTGAATAGTGTACGAATACATCATTTCCTGCCTCATCTGAGATAAAGCCGTAACCCTTTTGGTTGTTAAACCATTTTACTGTACCTTTGTTCATTTTTTGATACCTCCAAAATATATTAAGTATTGTGACTCCCACAACAATGATATAATACCACATTGTATCAGAAAAGTAAATAGATTATGTATATTATTCTGAATATTTTTTAAAAAAAATTATCAATGAGTTAAAAGTCATAAAATATGAAATTATTCTATAATATATACAAAAGAATATATAGCTAAATAGTACTATGTTTTATACTGTTTAAACAAAGAGTTGTAGTTGATGTTAAGATTTGTGTTGGACATATAGTTTTCGTGCAAGATATATATAATATGGTAAATTAATTTGAAATAATAATTATTAGTG
>JBJEMQ010000240.1:0-7859 GCA_051879755.1 Coprococcus sp.
GTCAATCTGGACGGAAAACTGTCTTTTTTTCTATCAGCCAATCCAAAGCCATAGGTCAATGAATCACCTATAGCTACATATATTTTTGCTTCATTCCGGTCTTTACCATTTGTTTCGGATTTTTCATTATCTGCCTGCATGTTTTGTGTGTTTTGCTCCTCTGTCATATTTTCATCATCTGCCATGTCAGTCTCACCATTCTCTGTCGTTGCGGAATTTGATGTATTTGTCCCTTCGTCTGACATTTTTTTATTATTTTTACCGCATCCGGTTATAACAAACATTAAAGTAACCAAAAGCAAAAATACAAATATATTAGTATTTATTTTCCCTGCTATATGCCTCATATATCTTCCTCATATATTTTTGTATTTTAATCTTCCCCGGTTAGCTTTACCTTAATCATATCGTGATGTACTGCATCAAGATATTTGCCAAATATCTCATCCGTTCTTACCCTAAGGCTTGAAGTACTGACACATGGGTGGCAACCGAGATACTCACCTGCTAAGACATCCTCATCTACAAGAAGCTGCACATTATTTTCCGTATCATTAATCAGTCCCATGATACTGACAGCTCCCGGCTTGATATCCAGATATTTTTCCATATCCTCAGCAGATGCAAATGACAATCGCGCACTTCCTATCTGCGATGTAATCTCCTTAGTTTTAAACGGCTTATCGCCAGGCATCATCAATAAATAGAATTTCGTTTTCTGCCTGTTGCAAAGGAACAGATTCTTGCATATTGGCGCCTGCAATACTCTATCTATCTCATAGCATACTTCCATGGTATCTGCCGGTGCATGGTCTGTCCTCATATACTCTATACCGTGTTCGTCCAGAAAATCATAAACCCGAATTTCTCTATCCAGTCTTCCTTCATTTGTAATCGGTCTTCCTTTATATAGCTCCATAATGTCCTCCGCATGTATATACTTTTCATTCTATTTTGTGAACCAAGTAAATAATTCACCTTCGTTAATCTGTTTGCAATATTATACAGTAAATACTCTGCGTTCACAATTATTTTTCACGTTCTGTTATGACATGCATATTATCTACGGCAAATAAAATTACATTTGTCTTATTTCACTATGTTTTTCTCTTTTAAATATGATAAAAAGCCAGTCAATCCTTCAACTATATCCTTATATGTTGTTTCAAAATCTCCTGTATACCACGGGTCCGCGACATCTCTTGGATATTCTGTATAGTCAAGTAACAGGCTTATCTTGCCTTCGCCGTCACCACCGACTATCCGAAGCATATTTCTTTTATTCATGCTATCCATACCAATGATATAGTCAAATCTATCATAATCTGCAGCCACCATCTGCCTTGCGCGCTTTCCCTTACAGCTTATGCCATGTTTCTTAAGTTCTTCCTTTGCCGGGGGATACACTGAATTACCTATACCATTCCATATCTCTTCATTACTTGTCGCCGCTGATTCTATATAAAATTGTTCTGCCACGCCCTGTTTTGCCACCATGTCTTTCATTATAAATTCCGCCATGGGGGAACGGCATATGTTGCCGTGGCAGATAAAAAGTACTTTTATCATAGTTATCATTTACTCCTTTTTGCCCAGAAATGCCCTGTTTTGCGAGGTTTTTCGGGTGATTTATAATTTGCTCTAAAATGACAGAATGTGGCAAATCAGAGCAGAATTTGGCAAGTTGTTACTACCTGTTAGTAGTAAAAATAGTAGTAAAATCAGAATTTCTACTACTAAGGATTTTCATCAGTAGGAACATCCGAATCCACTTCCTTCTTTTCTTCATCATTTTCTATTAAACGAATAGCCTCTAAATCCTCTGAAATCCTACTATAGGCTTCTTCCATTTCACCAGAAAATAATTTGCCATAAGAATTCAGCGTGTCTGCTGTCGCAGTCATACTTTCGATTGCAGGCATTTCACACATAGCTTTTATACTATTGGCTTGTGCCGCCATTTCACTTGCTATTCTTGCTGCAGGGGTATTAAGAGCATCAGTAGCCGCTATAATATTATTAATTCCCGGTATTTCGTACATGGTCTTTAGTCGACTAGCCTGTGCTGCCATCTCACTTGCCATCTTCATTCCAGAACTATTATATAATGCCTTAGCCGCTTCAATTGCAGAACTACCAATTTGTGGCACATTATATACACTTTGAAAATGCTGAGACAATTCTGCACCTAATGTTAATTGGGGCATTATATCTGGAATATTTATCTGTGGCATTGCCGCCTCAATAACAACTCTACCAAATGATGCTAATGCAGATTTCATACTTTCTACCCACTTTGGAACATAATCTCCAAGAATATTAGAAATTACATTTCCCAATGCCGAAACAACATCTACCAAGCGTGTTTCAGTATATATATCCTCTTCTAACACATTAATAGCATCTACCAAAAGTTTATTAACAGCTTTTAATGATTTTCTAACCTTCTCATATTCCTGTTGTGTTATCCTTTTATGGTGCATAACTGTATTCCTGTATGGTTGCAACTCATCAATTTTTTCTTTGAAATTTTGAAATTTTTTATATTTCCCAAAGAATCTATCCCACAAGGAAACACTTCGGCATTTATCAATTATGCTTGCTATCTCTTCTTGAGACAGACTTTCAATATGTTCTTTCGCCAATTCACTTTCTAATACCTCTGACAAATTTTGACTACTGAACGGCACAAAAAGGTATTCCTTAAGTTGTTCATATGTCAATTCATTTAATGCACCTTCTACTAACTTTGTCTTATTCGCTTTACCCTTTAATGTATTTTGCAAACTTTCACTAAAGGATTTTTCATACCATTCCACTCCAAATATTTTTATAACGGTAATATAAACTAATTCCCGAGTTCTTCGTTCAAAGACTCCAAATAGTGGCATCAACTTGCAACAATACAATTGCGAAACCTCATCATATGTAATTACAATATTCCAATCTTTTCTGTGTTCCCCCTGTATTAGCTTATTTATGCAGCAATCTAAAACTTTCGCTGATCTAGCAGGCGTATATTCACATTCAAATTTCACAAATACCATATTAGTGTTTCTTGACGACAACTGATAATTAATTTCTACACATTCTCCGTCTAATTCAAACCGGAAACCTTCGTCTTGAACATCAAGATATAGCTTTTTAAATACATTTTTTATAGCTTGTTTCATTCCCAACTGTAATTCTTGCTTACTACCATCTTTAGGAAGAATAATTACATCCACTTCCATTATCTGTATCACTCCTATTCTTCTTTTTTTCTAGCCATATATCATATTCCTTCAAATTAAACGCACCTTCTGGAAACTGATATAAACACTCTCCCGCCATTTGATACTTTTCTATATGCGAATATTCCACATATGCAAGATGATGTAAATCTCTAGCGTACTCCTCATATTCATATGGAACCTTCTCTAGCACCTTAATATCTATTTGTTTACCCTCTCGCAAAGCCTCATTTAACATTTTTATATGTAAAGCAGGTTCTGTAGACAACATTTCTTTTTGCATCCATTTCAACTGTGTTAAATGTTCCAAAACTCTACTTTTTATATCTATCGCCTTCCCAATATAAACACATTTGCTCTTTCCGCTATCTAAAATAAAAAATCCATATATTCCTCTCGTTTGCTCTTCTAACCCAGAAATCTCATCCAAATTAATTTGCTCGGAATATTTAATACACCATTCTTCTGTTGCCTCTGTTCGTACTCTACTCATATCTAAAATCCCCTCATCGTTTTTCAATATATATTATATCGTCACCCACATCATTTTTCCACAAAAATAATGCCCCAGCCTAAGCCGGAGCACTACCAATCTTCTTACTTACACAACCTTAAACATTTTCTGCGACATTGGTTTCTCATTTTTCTTTTCTATCTCTGCCTGTGCTTTCCGGAACTCTTCCATCCGTTTCAATTCTTCCTCGGCATCATCGAATCCGATATGCGTGTACACATTCATTGTGACCGAAATATCTGAATGCCCCATGAGATACTGTAGCGTCTTAGGGTTCATCCCCGATTTTGCCATATTAGAACAATAGGTGTGTCGGCATACATGAGGAGTGATGTTTGGCATCTGCACTCGATAGATATCATTGTATCTGCCGACCATGTGATTGAATCGGTGCTGCCAGTGCATTGCCACAAGTGGCATACCATTTTCATCATAGAAAAGGAATCCGCTATAGCCGTCAATAACCTTTTCGACCTTGGGTGGTACTCTGTCCTCAATGATTGCCTGAAACATCTGTGCCACATCCTCCGTGATTGGAATTTTTCTTGTTCCGGCATCCGTCTTTGTAGTTTCTATGATATACCGCATATCCGATGTTCTCTGTAGCTGATGGTCGATGTTAACAATTCTCTTCTCTAAATCAATGTCTTTCAGTGTCAGACCGCAGAACTCCGAAATACGCATTCCCGTATGAAAGAGTATGTATACCACTTCGTAGTACTTACAATAAACCACATCGTCATGCACAAACTTTAGGAACTTTCGCATCTGGTCTTTGCTGATAGCCTCTCTTGTTACCGAATCATTTACCACAACTCCGGCAAGCTGAAATCCAAATGGATTCTTTACTATGATATCGTCATCCACCGCCATCTGAAAGGCAGGTCTTAACACTCCCCGGATGGTGTGGATGGAACTATAACTTTTACCATCTTCCTGTTGCAGTTTGATAAGGAACAACTTTGCATCGGAGGTTTTCACGCTACGGATTGTTTTCTTGCCGAAAGGCTCCTTTGCAAGAACTCTCTGCACTGTGACATAGCCCTGCTTGGTACTCTGCCGAACTCCTGTCTTGGTTTTGAGGTATCGGTCTACAAGTTCACAAACCGTCATTTGACCATCTGCCATATTGGGGAGTGTTTCTATTTCAGAATTAACCTGTTTTTCAAGTTCCCGAAGTGATAAGCATGGCTTTTTACCCTTCGGCAATTTGTCTGTAGGCTCCAATTTCCAACTATAGACAAAATGCGGCTTGCCATCGATATGATATTTGTATTGGTATTTCCCATCTGCTCTGACACTCTCTCCCGGACGAAGAACTCTTCGTTTGGAATCACGTCTCGTCTGCCCTCTTCCTGCTTTCGCCATTATACCTGCCTCCTTAATTCTGAATGATGTAATAAATACTTTTCAAAAGCTACACGGATAATCAGCTTGCGTTCTCCGTAGTACGCCAAGAAATCTTCTCTATCCGTATTTTTTAACAAATCATAGAACTTTCTCCGGCTCAAGACAAAATATTCAATCGCCTCCGAAGGGTTCAAAATATCTTTTTCTCCTAAGTTTGGCTTTGCCATAACATCACATTCCTTTCTGCCAAAAGTGGCTATTTTCAAGGGGTTATTGGGTTCATCGTATATTCCCTCTACACCCCTGAAATAGCAACTACTTTCAGCAGATAAAAGGAACTATATTTCTGAAGAATTAAGGATGAATTCTTCAAACTTCGGTTTTACAATTAGGTATCTGTTTCCGCTATACACTGAAAACACACCAAGATTATCCTCTGCAAGCCTGCGTAGCTTTTTTATACCTATATTGTAGTAAGGTGCTGCCTCTTTGATAGTGAGCATAAACTTCTCACCAACAGGCAACGCACTATCATTTTTCTCTGTTTCAACCATATGCATTATGCTCACCTCCCTGCCGGAACGGATATCTCCGCCCCGACTAATGATATTTGTATTGGTTATGAAATCCGCATAACCTTGATTGCTTCTCTGTTCACAAGTTTGCCGTCAATATACTCCATCGCAAGGTAACCCGTCTGATCATAGAGTTCGAACTTCTCCTTAAGCGCTCTGACAGCCAACGGTCTGCGATTGAGAATCCAGTAGTAACTAAAATCACCAAAAGCAATAACCTTTTTGCCTGTTGCACTGCTAGGCATAAACTCTGAAATGTACACAGGCTTACCGAGAATGGTGTCCATACCTTCCTGCCATAAGTAATTGCCATTCTCATCCTTAAGTTTACGAATGGCAAGTGCTGTCTCATCATTCATAAGCCACACTCCATGCTTACGATGTTTTGCCTTTACTGACATATAAAGGTTAATGACATCATCGAAAGTAATGTCAGTTGTGGTAACTCCTGTCTCTGCACCCAATGTGTCGTTCAGAATACCCATAGGCTGCCCCTCTCCCGTTCCGTTAATAAAGAGATTCTCTTCTGCTCTGCCAAAGACCTTTGCAAAACGCTTTGGAAGGTGTTTTTTGATATCAAACGCATTATCAGTAACAAATGCATTCGCTACTTTTACGAGCGACACCACCTTATGAGCCTCTGTCTTAATTCTAGTAAAATCATCAGCAAGATTCGATACATTGATAGCTTCTCCTTCCGGCACACACGCAGCCACATCGTCTGACGTATACGCAAGTATGGTATTGTTGGATGAAGATACATTGATATTTGTTGCAATCTGACGGAAAAAACTCTCCTTTTCAAGTTCAGCCATATACTTACGATTACTATCGTAAGGAAGAGTAAACATATCCGTTGCTGTTCTGCCACCCTTAAGTTTCTCATAGTCTGCCGACTTACCTCTCATTGCCTTGTTCCAAAATTCTGTAGCATAACCATTGCTACCCACTACGATTTCATCGATACCCATTGCTGTTCCCTCCTGTAATAAATTGTTATTTGAAATTGATTCTGTAACCATAGTTAAAATCTCCTCTCTCTACTCTTGAGCAACAATTCCATTGCATCCTCGTATGGTGTTGCTCCTTCAAAATTTACTGTACAATTAGCCTTTACAATCTCATAAATCAAAGACCATTGCTGTGTTGCCTGTTTCATGTAACTCTGGCTCATACTCACATATGGAGATGTGATAGCCTGTCCTGTTGTAGGGTGCTTTGCCAAAAAACCATACTCTGAAATTGCCTCTTCACACTGAATCCAACGTGCAAAACTCATCGCATATTCCTCCACAATTGCAGGTACGAATAAGTGGTCACACTTGCATTCAATAAGCCATCCCCATGTATTGTTATAAATTTCCTCGGCATATAATGGCTTGCCGTTTTTCTGTTTTGCTTTGATGTAATCATTCGGCTTTGGAATATCTGCACCTTCATATGTAGAAGGTGCAGGTATAACCTTTATTGGTTTATATCCGGTATTACCATCAGCTAACTTTTCCGATAATGCTTTTTTCGGTCTGCCTCCTGTACCCGGCATAGGTCCTCTTTTTCCCATAATTTCCTCCAATCCGGGGTTAATACCCCAAAAACTTATGAAAGTTATTCACACGAAGGGGCGGCACCGTTGCCCTACCATAAAGGTCACAGAGATTCCGACCGCCCCTGGTGGTCACCCTCTCGTGCTAAACTGTGATGTTGCCACTTGGCTTTGTCTTCAAACCTCTTGCATTGCAAAATGAGGTAAGGTCTTCTACATCCATAAGGTCCAGTGATGTGTGACCGCCACTCATATGGAAGTGTGGCTCTTTGGTAAACTCCAACTTGATATCGTCCGGTGTGTAAAGCACAATCTTGTTGTGAAGTTTGAAGTGTTTCTCAAAATAATCCTGTGTAAACATTTGCATTTCCTCCTAATTATCTGTTCTATCTGCGTATCCTTTACTGATACAATAGCCGATTGCCTCGGCACGGGTTTTGTAGTACATCTCCTGCGAACCATCAATCACATAGTAATGAGGTGGTTCTGCCGACTTGCTCATGAACACTCCGACAAAGCTGTTATCCGGTTTCATGTACACTCGGATGCACTTGTACTTTTCTGTGACACAATCGCCGGGTAGTAAATGTAACTCCTCGGCACTTCCCCAAATCTTGACCATAAGGCTTTCCTCCCTTCTTGCG
>JBJEMQ010000241.1:0-7821 GCA_051879755.1 Coprococcus sp.
GAGAAGGAAGGTGCTAAACCATCTTGTGCAAAATGGTCAATTATTTCAACATTGTTCTTAATATATAATTCTTCCATTTCCTGTTTCGTTGCGTAATATGTATCTGTCCAAAAGCATTTTTCATCATCATGTCTCAAAACCCCGGTATTGATTAACTGTTCCAATAATGCTGTATCCAAATAGTCACTATTGCTCATAGACACGTATTGACAAACATAAAATCTTGGAATATATGCAGTAAGCAAAAGACCGCCTTTTCTTAATACACGTAAGGATTCTGATAAACAACGATTTCTCTGTTCTTCCGTTATCAGATGATAAAACGGTCCCATGTTCAGCACAACATCAAAGGATTCATCCCCAAACAAACTCATATCTGTTGCATCTAATACCGCTGTCGTCATTTTGTAATCTTTATTTTGTTTTTCTTTATCGATTATCTCAATATGTCTTGGTGTAATATCGGTAGCAGTTACCTGATGTCCTTTATCAGCCAGATAGAAAGCATATATTCCGGTTCCTGCGGCGCAATCCAATATTTTTGATTTTTTCTTAAATATCTCATCCATAACACGAATAGTTGTCAGAAACTCGATTTTACGAGCATTATTTGTTGTTAAACGGTTTTCTTCTTTATAATTTTCATAATTGTCAACAACGTAATTTTTCATGCTAAGCCTCCTTTATCAATTCAAAGTTTTCTATCTCCACAAATACAGGTTGTTCGTGTATAAATCTTCGATTTGTACTCCGGGTATTTAGTCCTTTACATAAACAAGTTTATATTCATTATCTATTCTGTTGTAGATACCCAAACCCACATTCCGTTCTGGATTTCCAAGCGATATAGAGCATTTCCAATTTCATCATAAGCAGTTGCTTCCACATCATCGTTAGACTGTCCATTGATTGCACCAAATGTAAATAATATAAACTCTCCTGCCTCGACTTCTTTTGTTTGTGTTTGTTCATAACACGTTACTTCTACACTTTTTACCTTTTCATCATATGCAATGATTGGAAATAACTGCACACCTTCATCGTTTCGGAAACAACATAAATCACCCACCACCTCAATACCGACATTTTCATCATACATGCTCCACTTAGGCCAACAAAAACAATTATCCTGTTTTTTCCATCCATTCCATTTTTTTTCCACATTAACAACATCATAGCAGCTATAATTATCATAAATGTAGAAGTGATAATCTTCCTTCCACTCAAAGCATCCAAGCAGCTTTGACTTATCATTTAACCGTCCGCTTAATTCTGCAGCAGCTTCTGAATTCAACCGATACCCAGAAGCATAATTCATACAAATAAAATAAAATACCCAAACTAATATACCAATTAGCACGCCTATACCTGTTCTTCTTTTTCGAATTTTTGCTGCTAACTGAACATACCTATTATCCCCATACTCTGATTCCCCCAAAGGTTCCAACTCCTTAGAAAGGTAATCATAATATTGTGTACATTCTTTACATTCTGCCATATGCTCTATTACTGCCTGTTCACTGGACTCTGCAGCTGCGTGGTCCAGACATAGAGGCATTAGATCCTTTATCATCTCACACTTATATTTCATAACCATATTCCTCCTTTAACCGTTGTTGAATCTTTACCTTTGCTCGTGAAAACAACACCTTTGCTGTTGCCTCTCTAATTCCTATCAATTCTCCTATCTTCTTATAGGGCTTTTCATCAAACAAACGATACTCTACAACATTTCGACTTCGTTCGTCCAAGTCTGCAATCACTTTTCTTATGTGAAATACCATCTGCTCTTTTTCCAGTTTTGTACTAATATCTTCTCCTTCCTGCTTCTGATGAAGTTCCTCGTCCAGATAGGTTTCTTTTGCATGAGTTCTTAGATATTTGTAATATGTATTTTTCGCAATCTGACATAACCAGGATTTTATGGAGCACTCTCCTCTGAATTTTTTCAAGTATATATATGCCTGATAAAAACTCTCCTGCGTCACTTCCTCGGCGATATGGTCCTGATAGTTTGTTAGTTTTAATAAATAATAATAAACATCCTTATAATACACATTGTATAATTCTTCAAATTCACTCATGCCACACCTCCTTTCGCCTCCATCTATTAGTACCCACTATTATAAAAAGGTAACACTAAAATTTTTATTTCACTAAATTTCTGTAAATAGCTTTATAATATGCTAAAGAATCTCAAGAAACAGAGGTGTCTGTTGCATACTCTGTCTTTGGAATTCATTTCTTTGAACTATATTTTGTCCCTGTAAGAAAACACAAAAATGGTATTCTGATACTTGTTTCACAACAAACAAAAGTTACAAAATAGGACAATAGCACAGTACCCACAAACAAAACAAAGGTGTGTTTTCCAATAACTCCATATAATATGTACTGGAACAAAACAACCCATATAAAGTGATAAATATAAAACAGGAAGGATCTTTGGTTCATGTAACTTGATACTTTTCCGCTAAAGTTCAAATATTTTTTTGCTAATCCTATTAAAGCAATTATCATTATCCACTCGGATACATACTTGGCAATGGTATTAAGCAAAACAAATTCTTTATCTACCCAAATAAAGAGATACACATTCAAAATTGTTGCTACTAATCCAATACCGAACAATAACCAACAATTCTTTTCTGCCGTACTTATTATTTCTTCATCAGCAAATACATAATAACCAATCATAAAGAGATAGGCATATTCTACAAGGCTTTTCCCACCTATAGAAAGCAGCTTACTGAACAATGGTAATGGCAATCCTAAAAGACATACAAACCAAAAAGGAATATTTTTGTGGGGCTCAGAACTAAATCTTTTTGATAGGGCTATTATCCCAACACTCACAACTGAAATAATCAACAGATATAACAAAAACCAAAACTGCCCTAGCGAGAATCCGCCATCTGCACCAATCAAATCTGTATATTTTGTAAAAAATATAGTATAGTGTTCAAAAAATCCACCACTATAAGAACAATTAAACCTATCCGCTATGTATGCCATTATTGGCATTAAAACTATTGTTCCAAATAGAAACGGAACAAACAATCTTTTCATTCTCTCAAACAGATATTCCTTATTTGTCCTTTTTAGCAGTGCAAATTTCGTACTTACTCCTGCTAGCACAAACAGCAAAGGCATAAAATACGGACTACAGAATACAATAATACTACTAATCAATCTGTTTCCTTCAAAATAAATATAATTTGGTTCGCCCCAAACATTCCATGCCATAGCTGCATGATATGGTATAAGTATCAAAAGTGTTATCCATCTTAAATTATCAATATAATGCTTTCTAATATTTGAAGTCATATCTTTTCACCGTCAAATCAATTTTTCTTCCTATTTTATCACACCAAGTGTATTTGTTCTATAAGTACTTCACCAGTAAAAGATTTTATTAAAATTATCAAACATCCAAACCATCAATATCATCTTATCAGTCCTTGCTCAAGACATGCTTCATTTGCATGATTTTTCTCTTATTTATTTGATAGTTATTACTGTACTTCCATATGATATGGCATAATCTATATAAGAAGGAAACTCTCCTTTGTCACTTTCATATGCCTCATATTTCGCCTCCAAAAATGCTTGTTCTGAATCATAGTCTAATACTCCTGCTGTTATTTTTAATGATTCGCCATCATTGAGATTACCTATATATAAACGATTTTCTATATAACCTCCGCCTGAAGATGTACCTCCCGTCTCCTCTCCATTCTCATTATCAATGTACATAGCACCATTATAAAATGAAAGTTCATCCTTTACTTCTCCTGTATAATCGACATAACATAAATAATCCGGATGAAAATCATCATGATCAGAATTTCTTACAAATATTGTAAAAACAAAATCACCATCATTTACAATAGATTTACTATATCCCTCATTTGATTCTTTTGAATAAACTTTCGCAAAACTGGCATAACTCGCATAAGACAGATAACATTTTGCTTCTTTATCAATACTAAAGCTCCACATTACTTGTTTCCAAACAATGTGAAGCTTATTCTCAAATCAAATAATAGTTCAATTTTTTCATCCATTTAATTTAGCATCTCTAGAAATCGATATTTATATGTCTATCTCAAAAACCAAATCCATATCTTTAAATTTTCCATAATCAGATATATTCGTTGGAACATATCCTACGTATCGATATCTTTTTTTGCATATTCATCAATAATCTGCCTATGCTCTTCTGACTTCGCTCCAACCAGTTTACTTATGTGTATAGAAACATAGTCATATTTTTTCATTTCAGCACTGCCTCCTCAAATTTCGATTCATCAAACTCATACAGTTAGCTCTTTTAAGTATATCATAACTTCAATTGTTCTGTATCATCACTTTAAAATCATTCAGATGAAACCGGTAGTTGTCGGGTTCTTTTACATAGATAACAATTTTTCGTGTTATCTTCCAAACAATTTTTTCGTTCTGAAGAAACATAAAATCGAATAGATTAATCCGATTGAAGATTCTTAATTTTTTAAGAAATGCTCCTATTTTAATATGATTCATTTTCTTGTACCTGCTTACAATGGAAATCATATCATTTTACTATTTCATATAACATGTCACAGACTGGGTAAACACCTAAATATCATAGTAGACAGGGCTGTCTACCTCTGTTAAAACCCATAAAAATCTGAATTTACTCTTCATACATTGCATACTGAACAATCATTGGATCATCATATTCTGCCCACATAGACCTATTTTCATCAAGCTCTTTCAACTGCATCATTTCTTTTGCAGTCAGTTCAAAATCAAAAATATTAAGATTTTCTATCATTTTCTCTTTATGTGTACTTTTAGGAATAACTACAATCCCTCGTTGAACAAGCTGTCGTAACGCTATTTGTGCGGGCGATTTTCCATGTTCTTTAGCAATTTGGGTTACAATCGGATGCTGCATTATTTCATTTAATCTGTGCTGTGCCAATGGTCCCCATGCTTCATGCTGAATATTGTATTTTTCCATCCATTCATGAAGATAATCTTGCTGTCTGTTCCTCTGGAATCGCAAACACCCCAAATCCAACCATAGGCATTTTATTTCCATTATTCAATGTTACATATTCCATATTGATTTTTCTTTCGCTTTTATATAACTTATTATTATGAAAGCTTTCTTCCATATGGCTTTCCTTTGGTCATAATATTTCCTCCGCAAATTCCATTTATTTAATTCTTTTCGTAATAAACAATATCCATCCTATCATTTATTTTTTCAACCATTCCGGTTTTCACATATCCCAGCTTTTCATACAAATGACAATTTCCTTTTTCTTGAAGAATCGTATCAAGCTTCCAATTGTCATTTCCATGTATTCTCTCAATCTCACCAAAGGCTCTTTGCGCCAATCCCTTATTGCGAAACTCTTTCATAATAAAAATAGGTGAAACCCTCTTTCTGCTTCCATCTTTTTTATCAACAACCCGAATAGCTCCAACTAAGCTATCATCGTCATAAATGTAATAAAAATATGTAAAATCTTGTGATAACTTTTCTTCTATTATTTCCTTTGCCTCATTTCCGGGACTCGTCTCATAATCTTGATACTTTTTCAACAAATCTGTAAAAGCCTTGATTTGCATATTCCATATTTTTTCACAATCATTGATATTTGCTCTAACCAACTTCATAATACTACCTCTTCAAATCTGCATTATCTCTTTTTCTTACGACTCTTTACTCATATTCCGTTTCATGTTTCAACCGGTATTCAAAAATGGCTGCGAATACGGCAAGCATGACAAAGATTAAAACTTTGGTTACCAATGCCGGTAATGGGATTGTTATCCCCGCCAACAGTTGAAAAACGGACTGAATCGGAAGCATGATACCAACACCCATACATACCTTAAATATCATTCTAAGTAACACATACCCAATAAAATTTGCATGTTCCGCCAAATAATATGTAAGAAGCATCATTGGGCTAATGATACCCATATCAAGCACATATGTAATTTCCGTTGTATAAACTTCAATCAGTTCTAATGAGGTACCTCTGATGATTGATGTGATAATATCCGGAAGCCATGCCACAAAAAGTGATATTCCTGCTATCAGCAAAAATGCTTTCATGCCTTTTGTAAAAGGATACAAGCATACTTTATCCTGACGCACACCTGCTGTATGCAGATTTGCCAACATCAAAACAACATCAAAAAAGCATAGACCAAATAATGCAATATATACCAAATGCAAACTGTTATAAGTAACACCAAACACCAAACTTGCGGAATAATACAACAGTATACTCAATACTCCAAAGCTTCGGATATCATATTCCACATTCTGATATCTATTCATTTTAAAGAAAGTTGCAACTGATAAGGGTAAAATACATACTAATATTGTAAAATCAGAACCGATAAAAATAGGAGCCTTAAAGTAAGAGTCGTGAGTGTATATTCCTACTCCCCACATCCGAATACTCTCTCCATATTGATTTATAGCATAATAAGACTGTGTTGTTTTGAAAGAACAGACTCCGCAAATCGTTACAATCAATATCAGGATTAGGATTAATATGTTCAAAACTTTACATATCTGTTTTGTATCATTCATCATTCTTCCTATCCTTTCCATAAGCATCAAGAGAGTAAAGCAATTTCCCCAATGCACTGGCTAAACTATCAATTTCTTCGTCTGAAAACACTGAAAACAATTTATTTGTTTCACCAATGGAAGGCTCATCATTTTCCAAAAAGTATTGATATGTCTTTTCTGTTAATTCTACCCTTAATGCCCTGGCATCGCTACTTGATTTTTCAACACTAACATAACCTTTTTTTTCTAAAGGAATTAACATCTTTTTCACATTCTGTCTTGTAGTTCCTACAAACTCCGCAATGGCATTCATGTTTTTCTCCTGACATTCCATCTTGGAAATCATCATCAGTAAAAACCATTGTCTAAATGTAATATCCGGACATATGGTATCGCCAAATTGTGTTATCTTATTTGCGATTAATGAAACGGCTCCTATAATATACTCCTCGTTTTCTGTTCGATTCATATAAACCTCCAATATGCAACATATTGCATTTATTATATGCAACACATTGCATATTGTCAATCGGAATTTTAGAATTCTCTTTCCCACTCTTCCCTCGTGAGTCTGGTAAAATGTTCTGTTCTTATATCGCCCATAAGCACACAGGGTTTGTCTTCTTCTGTATGATGAAACTTAAATCCGCACTTTTCCTGACATTTTTTTGATTTTTCATTTCCATCATAATATCCGCACCAGATTGCCTTACATCCCATATCTTCAAATGCATGTTTTAGAAGTCTTCTAACCGCCTCAGGAATAAGTCCCCTTCCCCAGAAAGGAACACCAATCCAATATCCAATCTCTATTTCATTTTCTTCAGCCTTTGTGTGTGACTGCATTGGTGGAATCAGACCTACACTGCCAATTGCCCTATTGTCTTCTTTTAGGCATACCGCATATGTTTCATCAGCTGACAAAACATTTCGTATTATCTCAAGACTATTCTCTACGCTTGTATGTACCGGCCATCCGGCTATAGGTCCAACCTCCGGGTTCTTTGCATATTCATATAAACTTTTTGCATCGCTCTCTACCCATGGGCGAAGTATCAATCGTTCTGTTTCAAATATCATCTCTATTTCTCCTTTATCAACTGTTTTCGTATATGTCCTGTAATAGATTTGAATGTATCAGGTGTCATTGTCACTATTCGGCTCCACATCCGAATTCCCTGATAAGCATACAAGATAACATCAACCATTTCCCTTACCGGAATATCATTGAATTC
>JBJEMQ010000242.1:0-7818 GCA_051879755.1 Coprococcus sp.
ATTATAGCACAGGTTCTAAATATAGTCGAGTTATTAAAAAGACATTATACTAGTTTATTAATTATTTCTTTTAATAAATTTAAATCATATCCTCTTTTTTGAACACGTTTTAAATCTTTTTGAAATTTACTTGTTGGTTTAATGGTATATTTCACAACAACAAATCCTCCATCATTTTATCAACATCTGTATATGACTTTCCAATAGACGGATTTTTTTTCATTTCCTCAACTTCATTAAAAGCTGCAATCGTTTCTTCGTTTGGAATTTCTCTTGATACATAAAATGGAATTCCTTGTTCTCTGACTGCTTGCTTTGCA
This sequence comes from Coprococcus sp., assembly GCA_051879755.1. Lineage (GTDB taxonomy): Bacteria > Bacillota > Clostridia > Lachnospirales > Lachnospiraceae > Coprococcus. The sequence goes on from JBJEMQ010000242.1 coordinate 321, forward strand.
GCCATCGTAAAAAAAGTTGTCATATCTAATCCTAAATCTCCCAAGAGTTCTTGTAATTGACTCTTTAAATTTTCATCAATTCTCATTGTTATATTTGTATTTGCCATAATATCACTCCTTCCTTTGATATTATTATATTCTCCATTTCTGTCTTCGCCAATACATCGTTATAACATTGCACACAAAACAATCAATTCATTTTTAATTCTATCATATAATCCTTGTCAATTAACTAACGATTTTCGCTAATACCTTCCAGAGTAAATATTCCTTTTACGAAAGCGATATATATCATTCGTTAGTGCGACAACCCCTTTTTTCGTCTTTTGACAACTTTTTTTCTGTATCTGTATGGATATCTTCCCTTTTAAATGATACTATAAAAAAATTAACTAGAGGGTTAAGAACCGAAAAGCTTTTTCCTCATAGTTCGAACCACTTATTATATTTTAAAGGAGATGATATATATGGAAAAAATCAAAGAATTTCTTAATGCGGAGGAACTTCCCGGAATAGTAAATACACCTTATTACATGTCTTGTGGAACAATTTCGCAAGACCACAATAGTGCCATAAAAGTAAGTGATGATGTTGTAGAACTTCTCACACCACTTGAGTTTGTTTTATGGAATCTATGTAAGTTTTATCCGGAAACAAAACATACACTTGCAAGAACAGCTGCTGCAAATTGTTCCTGTGATTATGGCGATGCAGAAGTAGCATTATACAATCTTGTACGTAGAAAGCTTGTTTATTGCGAAGAAGCCAGAAATGAAACTATTGCTGCAATGTATTTTATGGCAGATTTTAAGATTAATGCACCCAAAGTTGGATTAAAGCAACGTATCAGAATATGTAAGGATGCTTATCAAAAATATGGTTTTGGAAATAAGTTTAAAAATTGTTGCAGGATTAATCTGATTAATACATGGTTCATGAATATTTCTGAACGGGAAATGTTGAACTACTTAAGAACGCATGACAGACTTGATGATTATATCTTTTCTGAAAAAGCTATTAAACGTGCGTCAACAAACCGTACCTATATGGAAGACAGATTAACGCATAATTCTGAAGTATTTATGAACCTTCTTCACAAGCTTCTAATTACAACATATTAATTTTTAGGATATTAAGCGAGAATACTCGGTAATTCAATTGCCGAGTAGTTCACAAACTTATTTCCGAGTAGTTTCTAATATCAGGCAAAACAATTATTTGGAAAGCTGGTGATATATTGGATATATTGGATATATTGGCACTTCCCCTGCCTTTAGACAGGGGAAGTGCCAAATTCATTTTAAACAGATTTTTTTGTATTTTCATCATTATGCCACTTATGCAATTGTCCACGGATTATTCTCTGTTCTTTAATAATTCTGCCGGAAGAATCTTGCTAATTCGTCTCATCAGTATTGGTGTAATTGCAAAATAAAGGACTAGAATTACTGCAAATAATCCCACATACATCCACCAGTCAAAGGTCAGATTTATCGCACATGCAACATTCGATACCAGATAAGGAAATAACGCATCCATGATTATCTTTGACAGTGGAATTGTAAGCATTGCACTGACTGCCACAACAAACAAATTGCCATTTAAATATAGTTTTCGGATTTCATTTTTTCTATAGCCAAAAATCTTTATCATGGAAATGGATGCAGCAGAACGTTCTATCATAACCTTCAGCATAAGATACATAACCAAAATAAAAATTAATACAGAAACAGTTGTCAACATAATAATCAACGGTCGCAAAAGATTAACAAACACCGCTGCACTCATTCTAACATCCGCTTTGGAATTAGTAGCGTACAGTCTTTCCGAATCAATATCCAGTTTATGATCTGCAAAGACAATATTGTAATAGTCTTCGTCTTCTCCCATCAGTTCCCGCATACTGTCGATATCCATGAATGCAAAAAAACTGGTTGAATACGGAACAATGCCTTTCACTGTAAAAACATAACTCCGGTCATTCTCCTCATCTCTTAGGACGACATCTTCCCCTGTATTCAATTGATACTTCTGTGCCATTGCAGATGAAATTAACACCTGATTCTGTCCTTTTTCTACAGGAGCATCAAAATAAGGATTGTCTTTTTTAATTCCTAAAAGCATTACATCCAGATTATAACCTAAAACTTCTTTCTTCAGTGTAACACCGTAAGCCTCTTCTCCGCCATCCGGCACGTTTTTCTCCGGATATTTATAAGTATACATATATTCGTATTTTGTATCTGCTACCGACTCTTTTCTAACATGATTGCAAAGTACATAAGTGTCAAATGATATCATACAAATTAATAAAGAAATAAACATTCCAAAGAATACGGCGAGTGCAGATCGTTTCTCTCTTAAAAACTGGCGAATCTGAAATGTCCGTACAAAATTGCCATCTTTTAATTTAACTTTTGAAATTTTTACCACTTTCTGCTCATTACGTATCAATTTAAGTGCCGGCTTCTTTAATTTCTTTCGAATCACAAGGAAATTCGTTATTGCTGCCGTAAGTGGCGGCATGACAATTCCATACGCCAGCAGATAAAGCTCATATAATATATCCAACCTTGGAATTGAAAAATAATTGTAGCTATCCTTCATTTGCGAATTCACACCAAAAGTGCTGTAGCCAATCAGTGTTCCGATTACACCAGCAATAAATGTCACTGCCACAGGCAATACCAGATAATGAGCCATAAGTTCTCTTCTCTTCACTCCCAATGCATACAGTGTTCCTATCACGCCAGATTCCTTTTCAATCGTATGTATCACAAAAACTGAGATTACATAGGCAAATAATATAATGACAATCACGCCCGCCAGAAGTCCTGCCGATTTATTGATTGCAACATCATTTGCCGCTGCACCAATTCGCGCATTATCTCCGGCTACAACAAACTGTGTCATCTTTGAAAGATTCACAACAAAATTATCATCTAAAAATTTTGTTGTTTCTTTCGAAAATTCAGAAACACCATCAGCCAAAACGTGAGCACCATCCGACACGTCCGAAACACCATCTGTGTAATCCATAACACCGTTTTGATATGCATCTAATTTTCGCATCTGCTCTAATATAGAACTTAATTTCATGCTAAGCAATGCACTGTCATTATGATCAATCAGATTTCCCAAAACATATTCATAATTATTCTCTGTTATGTTTTCAATCCCATAAGCAGATAGTTCCTTTTCCGCAGCTTCTAGATAAGCAGTGAAAATTTCTGATGCTCCATCTTGAATTTTTTCGTTGTTTTCTTTTAATTCTGATAGTCCATCTGCAAGTTCTAAAGCTCCATCTGTAAGCTTCGACAAGCCATCCTTAAACTCATCCAACTGCCCACCTGTTCTATCCCAATATTCCTGAAAACAAGCATTGTCTATATCCTCCGCAGCTATAGTAAAATCCTGCAAAATCTCTTTTAATTCCTGATTTGTCATTTTATCATTCAACTTATAAGCATATACATAATTTTCAGACTGAATACTACTATGTTCTTTCTTAAGCATTTGATAATCGGATTCCATAAGAAATCCGATTCCAAACTGACTACTGTTAACTGCACTGTCAGACAGATTCCGGTAAGGCGCATCATAGTCCGGAACTGTTCCGATACCGCAAATTGTGAAGGAGTGTTCTCCAATTTTTACACAATCTCCAACCTGAAGTCCGTTATCCTCACAATAACGTTTTTCCATCAAAATATCTCCATCTTTTTCCGGAAGTCTTCCGACATCAGCCCGTGCCAGGTCAATTTTCTTTCTCTGTTCAAACACACGCAGTACAACATCCTGTCCAAGTGAATAATCCATATAAAAATGTTCTTCCAGCATAATTCCCTTATCGGTCAGTTTTTTTCTCTCACTCTCGCTAAGCGGTGTAAAGACTGTAAATTGTCCATCCTCCAACTGTTGTTGAGCTGCTGCATTCTCTGTACCCTTCATAATTGTATCCGCTGCAGCAACCATACTGATAATAATAAACATGCCAAGAATAATCAAAAATCCCAACGCAAGATAACGAGACACATTTTCTTTTAACTGCCTCAGAATTCTCTTTCTCAATATCTTCTGCATAATTATAAATCCTCCAATTCTGCCGCAGGCACCTTCTTTTCATTGCGGTAATTCTTCTTAATTTGTCCATCCTTCAGGAAAATGACCTGATCCACCATATTTTTAATTGAATTATTATGAGTAACAATAAGCATTGTAGTTCCGTATTTCTCATTCACTTTCTCAAGAAGAACCAGAATATCCCTTGAGGTTTTGGAATCTAGTGCGCCTGTCGGTTCATCACAAAGAAGCAGTTTTGGATTTTTAATCAGGGCTCTTGCAATAGCACACCTCTGTTGTTGACCGCCGGAAAGCTGGGAAGGAAACTTATTCTGATGTTCCGAAAGTCCAAGTGTTTCCAACAAATCATCCATATTCATTGGATGATTCGAAAGATATTCGCACACCTGTATATTTTCTTTCACCGTCAAATTCGGAATCAGATTATAAAATTGAAAAATAAATCCCAGATTATCACGTCGGTAATCAGACAACTTTTCATGGGAAAGACCAATAATTTCCTCTCCGTCAACCCTGATTGAACCGGAATTCATCAGATCAAGCCCTCCAATGCCATTTAAGAGTGTCGATTTACCAGAGCCGCTTGTTCCCTGAATCACACACATATCTCCCTTTTCAACAGACAAATCTACGCCTTTTAGTACTTCCATGTAGTTTTCATTCTCTCCATAACTTTTCTTTAAATTACTTACTTCTAAATACAAAATGTATTCCTCCTTACATTTATTTTGACATAACAATGTTATGTAAAAGTCAAAAAAATAAAGCATAACATTGTTATGTTTCAAGTTTTTTAATAGGCTATACAGCTTTATTCGCTATATAGCCTGATTCTACTTCTTAAAGAACGTCTTTGCCCAACCGCTAACGATATAATCAACAATCTGTTCAATATAACCGAGTGCCTCCTCCTCGCTTGCCACATGAGTCAATAGATAAATAAAAGCATCAATCTGCATGTGAGACATCCAGTGCAGAATATATTTGTCTGGCTTTTTCACACCTGATTTTATGGAAATCTGTTCCATCAGTTTATCATAATGCTGCTCAAAAATATCCACAAACCGATCCACAATTGTTTCATAAGCACTTCCCTGGCTTTTGGTTAATAGAATCTGAACAACATCATAATGTTGATACAGATAATGCACAATCTCCTTCGCATTACGGACATCCTCTGATGCATCACCAAGCAGTGCCAGCTCTGCATCCGTGTCAATCTCCATTGATAAATGAGGGCGTACAATATCCATCAGTTCATCTAACGTTCCCTGAACAACCGCCGAAAGCAAATCTTCCTTATTTTGAAAAAAGAAATATAATGCTCCTGTTGTCACACCTGCATTTTTACAAATGCTGCGCAGAGACGCTTTCATATATCCTTTTTCCAGAAACTCCTTTCTGGCACACTCTATTAATTTTTCCCTTGTTGCTTTATCGTTAGGCATCTTCTAACCCTCCAAAGATAACGCTGTTATCTTTTGCAGATTAACACACATTGCTATACCTGTCAACATAATTTTACATTCCATCCATCTCAAATACTACATCTGCAAAATTTAAAGTAGACTTCCTGTGTGACACTAAAACCACGGTTTTTCCTTCACAAGATTCTTTAAGTGATTTTAATATGATACCCTCATTCAAAGAATCCAGATTACTGGTAGGTTCATCCAGCAAAAGAAAAGGTGTATCATGCAGAAATGCCCTTGCAATCCCAATGCGTTGCTTCTCTCCGCCGGATAAGGAATCACCGAGTTCTCCTACTTCTGTGTCATACCCTTTCGGAAGTGTCATGATAAAGTCATGTATAGATGCTTTTCTTGCCGCTTCAATAATCTCCTCTCTGGAAGCACCGATTTTTCCAATGGAGATATTGTTTGCAATAGAATCATGAAACAGATATGTTTCCTGTGTAACATAAGATTCCATATTCCTTAAATCTTCCGTATTTATTTTCTTAATATTTTTCTCAGATATCAGTATTTTTCCACTGTCGACATCCCAAAAGCGCATAAAAAGCTTTAGCAGAGTAGACTTTCCGGAACCGCTGGAACCATGAATACCTATTATTTTATCTTTTGGAAAACTGATAGAGTATTGTTTTAAGACCTGCTCTTTTCCATAGGCAAAATTCACATTTTCAGCTACTGCATTTTCAAATTCAGTGAATTGATTATCTTTCACCTCTGCTATTTGTGGTTCTTCTTCTAACAGAGACAACACACGCTCAGCACTTGCCAGAGTTTGATTAAGGTTATTAGATAAGTTAGACAAAGCTACAACAGGTCCAAAAGAACCCATCATTGCAATTGTAGCAATCATCATTTGGTCATAGGATACATTACCCATTTTGAAATTCCATAGCATGAAAAAAAGTATACAAAAAGAAAATAGTAATATAAACATATTCGTCAGAGAACTTTGGTCTGCTTCATAATGTTTCAGTTTTTTCTGCACATACTCAAGCTTTTTAGAACACTCGTCCATCTGCATCATACGTTCATCGCCTTTATTATACTGTATTGTCTCATCAATGCCCCGCAGAGAATCTAATACAAAACTATTCAAATCACCAAATAAGTTGCGAAATGTCATACCTTCCTCTGCCCCTTTTCTTCCATTCCAAATCGGAAGTACAACACCTACCGTCAGATATCCCAGAAGTGCAATTATTCCTGCCTGTGGATATTGAAAACCGATAAAGCATACCATTACAGTTGAAGTCATAACCGCAATGAAAATGGGTGAAATTGTATGAGCATAAAATACTTCTAACAGTTCTATATCTGAAGTAATTATAGAAATCAGATTTCCTTTATCCTTTCCTTCCAGTTTTGCCGGACACAACTTCCTTAATGCGTCAAATACTTTATGTCTGATGACAGCAAGAATTTTAAATGCAATAAAATGATTGCAATATTGTTCTGCATAATGAAGAATGCCACGCATTATTGCAATAATAATTAATATCCACATAAGATTTTCCGGAGTATTCAACAAGAAAGGTCCTATGTCAATTTTTAACATATCCATAATTATATATACTATGCCATATCCGGCAAGAATTGTCAGAAAAATTGCGCAAAGATATCCTAAAACTCCCATTAATATAGCAAGAAGCATAATTGGAATCATCGGCTTTACCAGACCAATTAAGTTAAGCATGATTACTGTACCTTTTCTTCTATTTTTCTTTTTCATTGTTCAGTCACCACCATTCCATTACTTTTCCCATATGCCTCCAAAGCACTTTGATATTTATATAATTTTTCGTAAGAACCTCCTTTTTTCATAAGCTCTTTATGCGTTCCGGACTGTACTATGCAGCCATCTTCCATCATATAAATCCGATCAGATTCCACTACATTTGCCAGTCTGTGTGAAATCAAAATAATAGTCTTTGTACGAGCCA
>JBJEMQ010000243.1:0-1966 GCA_051879755.1 Coprococcus sp.
AACCGTGGTGAATTTGATGTATATGATGTGGCAGCAATGGTGCTCATATACTATCGTACAGTTCAGAAAAAGCCTGATGAAGAGTTTGGACAGATGTTTATTGATGAGGCGCAGGATTTTGGAGCAATGATTTATTATGTACTTAGAACGGTGCTTCCTGAATGCTTTTTTACGATTATGGGCGATGTATCGCAGAATGTAAATTATGAGTTTGGTATGAATGACTGGCGTGATATGCGTGAAAAAATATTTGCTGACAGTACCGATGATTTCAGGATTCTTGCAAAAAGCTATCGTAACACAATCGAAATCTCGGAATTTGCAGGAAAAATTCTTGACAGTGCATCAAGAGGAGCGTATAAGATTGAACCGGTCATACGACATGGTGAGCCTGTGCATTTTGTGGAGAGTATTTCTAATGAGGAAGCAACAGGGCTTTCGGCAGACATTATCGAAGAAATGCAGGAAAAAGGGTATGAGACAATAGCGATAGTATGCTTTGACAGCTTAAGCGCAGAAGATATAACAAAGAGACTTTCAAAATATGATAATATTTGTATTGGAAATGCAAAGGACAGCGGCTTTAGCAAAGGTGTGATGGTTCTTACTGTTCAGGAAACAAAGGGACTTGAGTTTGACTGTGTCATTTTATGGAAGCCGGATTTGAAAGGCTATAAGGGAAATCCTAAGCTTGCAAAGCAGCTATATGTGGCAGCTACCAGAGCACTTCATGAGTTGTATGTCATGCAGTAATAGGAAATTGCGACACTTTTTATGTGTGGTAGTATCGTTTTTTACAATACAATAAATAACCATTATGATAATCTAATATCAACAAAACAAAGCACAGAAAAAGGACAAGGGTGTCAGCATAAAGCGGGCATCCTTTTTTGGTGAAAGGAAGGATTATTTATGGACAGAATTGTGAATCATCCGATTCTCGGTGAGACACCGGAGCAAAGAAAGGTGACTTTTACATATAATGGAAAGACTTTAGAAGGATATGAAGGTGAACCGATTGCCACAGCGTTAAAGGCAAATGGGGTAATGGCACACAGATATACAGCAAAGACACATGAACCAAGAGGAATCTTCTGTGCAATAGGAAGATGCACAGACTGCGTTATGATTGTAGATGATAAGCCTAATATCAGGACATGTATCACTCCGCTAAAGGAAGGTATGAAGGTACAGACACAGTACGGGGTATCAGACCAAAAGGATTTTTAATGAAAAAAAGGAGACGTTGCAAATGAAAATAGAACGATACGATATGATTGTCATTGGTGCAGGTCCTGCCGGATTATCAGCAGCAATAGAGGCAGCAAAGCATGGAGTTAAACCGATAGTATTTGATGAAAATGAAAGACCTGGCGGTCAGTTATTTAAACAGATTCATAAATTCTTCGGTTCCAAGGAGCATAAAGCAAAAGTAAGAGGCTTTAAAATTGGTGAGGAATTATTAGAGGAAGCACAAAAATATGGTGTAGAGGTTGTGTTGAATGCTACAGTAGTAGGTCTTTATCCTGAGAAAGAAGTAACAGTTAAGATAAATGATGAAGTAAAGCATTATAAAGGAGATACAGTTCTTGTAGCAACAGGTGCAGCCGAGAATATGGTAAACTTCAAAGGCTGGACACTTCCGGGTGTCATTGGCGCAGGTGCAGCCCAGACAATGATGAATCTTCACCATATTAAACCCGGCAACAGAGTACTTATGTTAGGCTCAGGAAATGTAGGTCTTGTTGTAAGTTTCCAGTTATTGCAGGCAGGCTGTGAAGTGGTAGCACTTGCTGATGCAGCACCAAGAGTCGGAGGATATGGTGTGCACGCTGCAAAAGTGGCAAGATGCGGAGTACCATTTTATCTTTCACATACAATTGTAGAAGCAGAGGGAACAGACTGTGTTACCCCCGGTACTTCTCCCGCAGCCGCCGCAGCGACGCAAGGTACCCCTCCAGCTCCG
>JBJEMQ010000244.1:0-1965 GCA_051879755.1 Coprococcus sp.
TACAACAGATATTGATAAATTGAAGAAACTGATTACTGAAAAATCATGGTGGGAAACTGTAGATACGATAGATGCATTTGTAGGCGATTTAGTATTACAAGATAATAGTCTTGTAGAAACAATGCTTGAAGGAATGGGAATATTATGTAGCAGTAGCATCAACGAAAGAAACGAACGAATATGAAGAGTTAGTTGTTCCTCCTTAAACATGGGCTGTTTTCTACGAAGAAGGACCTGTAATCAAAATGCAGGAGTTAGAAACCAGAATTGTGACAGAATGGTTACCAACAAGCGGGTATGAGTACGCTAATGCACCGGAGATAGAACTGTATCTTAATCCGGATCCGGATAACACAAAGTATGAGATATGGCTACCAATCGTAAGAAAAGAGGAGGTTTCGTAAAATGGACGAGACATTTATGCTTTTTTTGAATGATATTCCTGCAGAAAGTCAAGGTTTTGTATTAGAACTTGATAAATACCTTGCTTCAAAGGGGAGTAAGAGAACTATTAAAGCTGCTAAGAGAGGATTTGTTACTTCTTATACTTCACCTGTTACCGGGAAAGCACTTCTGAATTAGGTGAATAGTGATATTGGCATAATGACGAGAGTTGGTCGGCTCTTTTGAGGGAAGATGTTCGGAGGTGGAAGAAAGGAAATGTATGAATAAGCTTGAATATATTAAAGATGTATCTACAGGAGTCGAAATAGTAAGCTTTGAAAATGTAAATATCACATATCCTGAACATACACATATTGGGCATTATATTTTAGGAATTGTTACAGCTGGAACTATTAGAATAAAAATTAATCATGAAGAGTTTACATGTAATGAAGGCGAAATGTTCTCTGTAGCATTGAATTTACCACATTCTATTATTCCTATTTCAGACAAATATTCCATGATAAGTATATGCATACCATATGATGATGATATTGAAAGAGATTTAGACATCATAAGGAATCAGATAATAGGAAATCCGGAATTGGATATAAATATTGCTCAAATGTCTGAGAAAGTACATGTGAGTAAATATCATATGATTAGAAAGTTTTCTGATGAGAATGGATTAACACCACACAAATTTCAGCTGCAGTGTCGTGTCAGAAAGGCACAAGCCTTATTAGAAAGTGGAATGAAAGTGGTTGATGTTGCAGTGGCGTTAGGCTTTTGCGACCAAAGTCACTTGTGCAGAGTATTTAAAAAACAGGTCGGTATTTCACCTGAAGAATATATCAACTCCGCAATTTTATCCAAGGCAGACAATTAAGTTTGTAATAGAATTATCTCATAATCAAAGAAAGAGAGGATAATTCTATGAACAACGAAGTATTTGAAGCATTTAACACAGGCAGATTATCAATTGTGGGAGGCGATGTAGCTTTTGAACAGATTAATTGGTCAAAGCATCCTACATTTGAAGGCGTAGAACTTAAGCACATTGTTACGGGGAAAGATACAAATGGACAGTTTAGTTTTCATCTTGTAAGAATTGCACCAGGAAAGACAATAGGTAATCATATTCATGAGACACAGCTTGAAACACATGAAGTTATTTCAGGTAGTGGAGTGTGCGTAAATGACGGTAAAAATATTGAATACGAGGCAGGAGTAATATCAATCATGCCAGCGAAAATACCACACGAAGTAAAAGCAGGTGACAAAGGACTTTATCTGTTTGCGAAATTTATGCCAGCATTATGCTAATAGTTTTCAGTGATATTTTGGCTTTATAAGATAAAATTAAGCTGGCAAATGAATTGAACTGAGGATCAGTCTGCAATAAGTCGGACAGTTAGCACAGAGAAATCTGTGTTTACTGTCCGATTTTTGCGTTATAGATATAATAAGCTGGTCTTTTTATTGTACAGGTCTTTTGGTTCAATAGAATTATAAAAGACTTGGAGGCTTGGAGGGATGCTATGGGAAGACTGATTTTCTGGCTTCAGAAGAGAAAAAGGA
>JBJEMQ010000245.1:0-7790 GCA_051879755.1 Coprococcus sp.
TCCCTTTGTACATGATATTATGTTACATCATGCTGATTATCACATATCGTGATATGTAATATATTTGTATAGCTTGTATTCTATCAAATTTTTTCATTACTGTCAGCTTTTTTAATACAAATTTACTGTCAGCACATATTTTCTTATTATCAAAGTTTTATCCTGAATGTCTGCAAATTCTTTAAAAATCAACCTTATCCGGATCCGAACCCGAATATGCAATATTGTCCATATTTGCCAATATTTCCATATCTTCATTAGAAATTTCAAAATCATATATCTGAAGATTTTCCCTGATGCGGTCAGCTGTTACTGACTTTGCCAATGGCAGTACGCCCTGCTGCAGCACAAATCTCAGACAAATCTGTGCGGAACTCTTTTTATATTTTGCAGCCATTTCCTGTATTTCGGCACTTTGCAGAAGAATACCATTTCCAAGCGGACTCCATGCCTCCACAAGGATGTTATGCTCTTTGCAAAATGCTACCGTCTCCGGTTGTGTCATACCCGGATGAAATTCAATCTGATTTACCATTGGTATAACTTCCATTTCCATTAATGCTTTTAAATGATGTGGCATAAAATTGCTGACACCTATTGATTTAATTCTTCCTTCCTTGTAAAGCTTAATCATCGCACGCCAGGTATCAATATTTAAAGTTTCCCAGTTATCAAACTGATGCGCACTGGCAGGCCAATGAATCAGATATAAATCAAGGTAATCCAGACCAAGCTTGTCCATTGTTTTGTCAAAAGCTTTAAGCGTAGTTTCAAAGCCCCTTTCTGAATTCCAAAGCTTACTTGTAATAAACAGTTCCTCCCTCTTTAAGCCTGATTCTTTTATTGCCTTTCCAACAGCTTTTTCATTCTCATATGCTGCCGCCGTATCAATATGACGATATCCACAATTCAGTGCCTCTTTGACCGAATTGACCGCGTCTGCTTCATCTGATATTTTCCATGTTCCAAATCCTATCTCCGGAATCTCATATCCATTTCGTAATACAAAATTATTCATATCAATCACCATTTCCTCTCTTTTAATATCGCACCCTGACATCCTTACAATTATCACTTTTCCCTTAGAAAATGCAAAGCCTACTGAATCCCTGCATATCCCCGGCATCTGTTTATCGCAGCAAATATTTCCTGCTTTCTAGGCATAGCCAGTCCACCCGGAACTTTACTGCCACATGTACAAAAAGAGTGAAATCCATCCTTTTCAATCCGCATATATAACTTATCTATGGCATCTTTCAAAGTCTTCTTCCCATCAAATTCATTCTGTATAAGATACAATATAATATGAGCAAGTGTATTTACCTGCTCCGTATCAACTATCTGTTCCACAAGGCGAAGGTCAATATATTCCTTTTCTATAGACAAACCTTCCGTACCGGCTGTCTTCATCTTTACCCGCTGGTTTCCTGCAAGCCCGGTGTCTTTTTTCACTATTCTCCGAAATAAAGGCATTTCCGGCTTTTCTTCTGTCATCTCCACAATCGGGAATTTCTCAGCTTCATTTTTGGCAAATGCTGTGATTTCCTTAGGAACATATTGCTTCATCTGCAGAATGCAATCTGCCTTATGGAAATAAGAGCCTGAACTTCCTGCCACAAGAATTGTTGATATTCCTTTCTCTTCATACATCTCTCTTATACGGTCTATATAAGGTATAATTGGTTCTTCATTTCTTAAAACCACCCGCTGCATCAGTTCGTCACGAATCATAAAGTTTGTGGCACTTGTGTCCTCGTCAATGAGAAATAATCTGCTGCCGGCTTCAATAGCCTCTACCACATTTGCAGCCTGGGAAGTACTGCCACTGGCATCTTCAGTGGAAAATTCTACTGTATCTTTACCATTCGGAAGATTTCGTATAAACATGGAAATATCTGTTTTCTTCACACATCTTCCATCCTCTGCCCGAAGCTTCATGGCAGTACTGTCAGTGATGACATACTCCCTTCCATCCCCCGCTATATGATTGTAAACTCCCAGTTCAAGAGCCTTTAGCAATGTTGACTTTCCGTGATATCCACCGCCAACTATAAGGGTAACTCCTCTTTTTATACCCATCCCCTTTATCAGTCCACGATTAGGAAGGTCCAAAGATACTTCCATACTTTCCGGTGATTTGAAAGGAACTGCATCCTTCATAGGAAGCATAGACACTCCTGATTTTCTAGGCAATATCGCCCCATTTGCAACAAATGCCACAAGCCCAAGCTTTAAAAGCTCCTGCCTTATATACTGTTGGTCCTCAGCAAGCTCTGCCACGTCCGAAAGCTCTTTCTTTGAATATGCCTTCTGATACAATATTTCCTTCACACACATCGGCACAATATCAAATAGTATCTTTCCCAATTCATTTACATTTATCGTCCTTCCGTTTGCCGGGAAGCCTACCTCCATCTGCAGTGTGATATCTCCATTTGCCGGATTCAAGGTACATGCACTTCGTTTCAATATCTCCTGTCCCGGTCTGCTGACAGACAACATTCCACTCTTACCGGAGCCTTTCGCCTGAAATGAATATTTCCCGATAAGTTTTGCCGCTCTCCTTAATATATAATCCTCCAGCGCTGTTTTTTTGTAATCCGTGTCATACAGTTCATGAGCAAATGCTGCATCCCTTCCTTTAACAATCAAACTCACCTTTGACGGTGATGCAAACGGATCTCCCTGCACATGGTCAATCGAAAGCAAAAATCCCTGAAATTGATAAATTCCACGCGTCTCCTTATATGCCGGATAACCCCTATGGTCTATCTGGCGCAGTAAACTTCTTAAATCCTCATCAGTTTTCATAACCTTCTCCTCCAAATCTAACGGAAAATATATTGTCCCAAAAATACAGCCGCAACTCCAAATATAACACTTAACCCAACATATACTACAGCCGTAATCCACGCACCTGACTCAATAAGCCCCATTGTTTCAAATGAAAATGTACTAAACGTGGTAAATCCTCCACAGAAGCCGGCCTTAAGAAATAACAGAAGCCTTGAATCAAGCGAGGAATTCTTCGCAAATATAGCTGCCACACAGCCTATGAAAAACGCACCAAGTATATTGATAATAAATGTATTAACAGGGAACTGAAATGACTCTTTTACGGGAATCCTGCCCAACAGGTATCTTAGAATACTTCCGCAAAACCCTCCTATTCCTACTGCGATGCAATTTAACATGATTAGTTAATCTCCTTTATTTTATCTATCAGTGCCATGTTATCTTCTTGTAATGGTCTGAATAATTTCCAATCTATAACAAAGCCTTATGTCTTTATCCTATAATTATGCTATGCAAAACGTACAATTTATTCTACCACAACACATTCTGCTTTACTATCGAAAGATAAGATTGCGAGCGTTTTTTGCATAAAAACGGAGCTACACACTAATTACTATTTTACTAATTACTTAGTGCGACAGCCCCTTAGTTTTGGTAATTACCTAATATATTCATCTTTTACTGTTCTGCAAGCTGGCAGATAATATCAACACATTTGTCGATTCCAAGTGTAGAGCTTTTGAGACACAGATCATAATATTCTGCTTTTCCAAATTCTGTGTTGGTATAATAAGCACAATATTTAGCTCTCGCTTTATCTACCGCTTTCATATGATTAAGAATTTTTTCTTCTGTGTATTCCGGCATCTGTTTCTTCAGATTCTGCACCTTGAAATATGGAGTTGCCGAAACAAAAATATGCAGACATTTATCGTACTCCTGAAGCACCACATTGGCATTACGTCCTACAATAACACAATTCCCTTTTTCAGCAATCTTGCGGATAGCTTCTTGTTGTGCTTCAAATAATTTTTCATTTAACGGCTTGTTATAGAAATCAAACAGGCTCTGTCCAAATCCTAAATTTATTGGTACTTTCTCGTCCCACTTACGAAAATCTGCCGGTGTCAGACTTGGTGACTCCATTGCAGCTCTCACAATCATATCCTTATCAAGATAATAATACCCAAGCCTGTCTGCCACTGCACGTCCAATCTGTCCACCACCGGCACCAAACTCACGGCTGATAGTAATTATTTTTTTCACAATCGCACCTCCTGACAGGTTCTATAAAACCTTATTCAAAAAGTCAATAGTTCTGCTCTCTTTTGGATTAAGCAACACTTCCTGTGGAGTGCCTTCCTCCACAATATAACCGCCATCCATAAATATAACCCTGTCTGCAACCTCTCTTGCAAATCCCATCTCATGGGTAACAATAATCATCGTCATTCCCGAAGCAGCAAGGTCTTTCATAACCTGAAGAACTTCTCCTACCATCTCCGGGTCAAGCGCTGATGTCGGCTCATCAAAAAGCATGATATTCGGATTCATGCAAAGTGCCCTGGCAATTGCAACACGCTGCTTTTGTCCTCCTGAAAGCTGTGACGGATACGCATCTGCCTTGTCTGCAAGTCCGACTCTTTTAAGCATCTCCATAGCCTTCTCTTTTGCATCTTCAGCAGTTGATTTCTTAAGCTCCAACGGGGCAAGTGTCATATTTTTCAGCACATTCATATTATTGAATAGATTAAAATGCTGGAAAACCATTCCAATATTTTCCCTTACTTTATTTATATTCACTTTTTTCTGTGTAATATCTACACCTTCTACAAGAATTTTTCCATTTGTAGGTTCTTCCAACCTGTTAAGACATCGAAGGAAAGTTGATTTTCCGGATCCTGATGGTCCAATGAGTACCACAACTTCTCCCTGTTTTACATCAACTGATATATCTTTAAGAACTTCCAATTTTCCAAAACTCTTTTTTAGATGTTCTACATGAACTTTTACTTCATCAGCGGCCACGATTCAATCTCCTTTCTACAACCTTTGCACATCTGGAAAGGATTGTAATAACAATCAGATACATAATACCTACAATAGACCATGTCTGAAACGACATAAAAGTAGCTGCCTGAACATTCTTGGCAGTATTTACCAGCTCCGGGAAACCAATTACTGAAAGAATGGATGTATCTTTCAGAGTTATAATAAACTGGTTAATAATACTTGGAATCATCGTTCTGATTGCCTGAGGAAGCACAACACGCCTCATCGACACAAAGTAAGAAAGTCCCAAAGATCTTGCTGCTTCCATCTGCCCCTTATCCACAGACTCAATACCTGCACGAATAATCTCTGACATATAAGCACCACAGTTAAGTGCAAGACAAATAGTACCTGCCTGAAGTGCAGTAAGTGTTATACTGAAACCGCCAATCACCGTGTTAAACAGATACGGAATTCCGAAATAAACAAAAAATGCCAGTACAATCATTGGCACGCCACGAATTATATCTACAAAAATCTGTGCAATGATGTTGCACACTCTGCTCTTTACCACACTCATAATACCAAATATGAGACCTAATATACACGCAAAGAACAGTCCACATAATGCCAGGAGCAATGTTTTTCCCAAAGCTCCAAGGAGCATATCTCCATATACAGTTATTATTTTTATCATAAATTATTTCCTTTATCTTATAAAAACAGGCAAGACAGGTCAAAGTTTTTACCTCTTTGTCCTGTCTCCCCTTTTATTTATATATGTTTCAAATAATTATTCGCCAAGATACTTTTCAATAATCTTATCGTAAGTACCATTTGCCTTAATGTTCGCAAGTCCTGCATTGAACATATCTACAAGTTCCTGGTTATCAGAATTAAAAATTGCAAATCCATAAGCTGCCGGCTCATTTCCCGTTCCATCTACAAGCTTCATGGCAATTCCTGTATCCTTGATGTTACTTGCCATAATAGGTGTATCATCAAATACGGCATCAGCCTGTCCGCCGATAACTGCCTGATACATCGTAGGTGAATCTTCAAAATAAGTAATGGTGAAACCATACTGGTCTTTCAAGCTCTCCGCATAATCTGCACTCATACTTCCTGTCTTTACTGCAACTGTCTTACCCTTCAGGTCATCAAATCCTGCAATTGTGGAAGACTCTGCAACTGCCATACTCTGATTTGCATCATAATATCCATCAGAGAATATCCAGCCGCTTGCCTTACGTTCATCTGTAATAGAGGCACCTGCAATCATACCATCAGCCTGTCCTGCCTGACATGCTGCTATTGATGCATCCCATCCTAAAGGCTGAAGCTCATACTCAAATCCCTGGTCTTCAGCAATTGCTGCCAGTATATCAACATCAATTCCAACATAATTGCCGCTGTCATCCTTGTACTCAAATGGCTTGAATGCAGTATCCGTTGCTATTATCCACTTCTTTCCGCTGGCAGCTGTATCTTCAGCCGAAGCAGATGTAGTCTCCTTCTCAGCCTCTGTTGTTCCACTCTCTTTACCTCCGCATCCAACAAGACCAATTACCATTGCTGCTGTAAGAAGCGCCATCATAATTTTCTTTTTCATTTTTTTGTACCTCCTGAAAATATTATATGTCATCCCTGTTTCTTCCTGCTATCTGCAAGCATCCACAAAGGCCTGAACCAACTTTATACTATTATCATCGCTCTCATACGAGAATTCCGGATGCCACTGGACTCCTATTGCAAATCTCTGTCCATCTACTGAAATGGCTTCCACAAGACCATCCTCTGAAACAGCCATTTGGCTAACTCCGGGAGCAATTTTTTTTATTGCCTGATGATGATAACTGTTTACCGGCATAACTCCTGCGCCAAGTATATCAGCCAAAAGAGTATCTTCCATAACTGTTACTTTGTGTACTTCTCTGTCATATGGTGGTGTCATGTGATGTTCTATCCGGCTATCATACTCAGTATTAATATCCTGATACAAAGTGCCACCAAGATAGGCATTCATGAACTGTATGCCCCTGCAAATACCCAAAACAGGCATTTTCTTTTCAAGCGCCCTTCCAAAAAGCAAACTCTCCATGAGATCTCTTTCATTGCAGGGAACCCCACACGTATCTTTCATATATTCGTGATAAATAGCAGGATTAACGTCATGACCACCCGTAAGAAGCAACCCGTCACACATCTCCAATATTTGCGAAATTTCCTCTTCATCAGATGTGAGGGGAAGCATAATCGGCATTGCTCCACATTTCTCCAAAACTTTCATATACCCCGGAAGCATCCAGTAACTTTCCTTTGTTTCGTCATATAGCGGGCTCAATCCTATAACCGGTCTCATAAACTTTCACCTCTTATCATTTGGCTAAAAAAAAAGTTGCCCGCTATTCTTCATAGCAGACAACATCGTCTTTTCTATTTTGTTTTTATTTTGTTCAAGAAATGATTCTACTCCATCATCATCTTAGTTTCAACTGTCAAAATATACAAATTTGTTATTTGTTATCATGCACATTCTATAATTGCTACAATATTTCCTATGCAGCCTCTCATCATCCAAATATGAATGTTATGTGCTTTCTGCTTAAAATTCTGTAACATCCGCCTTGCTCATAAGTCTTCCTTTTGACAATATCAACGGAAGTACAATAAGGATATCACATACAATAAATCCTACAACTCCTACCATAGATGAGTATAGTAAAAACAATCCCTTTGGCCGGTATACAAGTTCGTTTATAATATATGTAAATAAAAACATGCATGCAAATCCAATAACACAGGCTATCACATTCATCAACAGAATTTCTGCTGCCACTTTTCTCTTCACAGATTTACTGCTCCTGCCAAGAGCTCTGTATACTCCAAATTCGTATGTTCTCTTAAGATATTGACCTGTAACAACCGAATTAATCGTAACAGCTAAAACAACTGCAATAAGAATATCAATTACATAAAAGAGAACATAGAATACATAAAAC
>JBJEMQ010000246.1:0-7778 GCA_051879755.1 Coprococcus sp.
ATTTGGTTGTGATGAGTAGTGAATTATACGATAAATTTGCAAGAATGAATCGCATTGACCAAGCAATCTTCGAATCTGAGCAAGAAATCGCTAACGGAGCAGAAGCCGTTGATGCAGAAATAGTTTTTGCAGAATTGGAGAAAAAACATTTTGGATAAATACAAGGTAAAAGTCAACCCTAGAGCAATCCGTGAATTAGACAGCATTTACGAGTATATCGCAAACGAGAAATTGGCTCCTGAAAATGCCAAAGGACAAGTTGACCGAATTAAAAAAACCATTTTAAGCTTAGATACCTTTCCTCAATCCCACCAAGAACTAAACGAAGGCAGATATGCCGGAAAAGGCTACCGACAGTTACTGATTGATAACTACATGGCTATTTTTCGCATTGATGAACCACACAAAACCGTTTATGTAGTAACAATACAGTATCAGGGACGGAATCTATAAAGAAAGCACCAAATGGCGCTGCAAATGTATATTCAAGTGGATTATCTATTGCAAGAGCATTTAAGGCACACTTTGAATTAGGAGTGGTCTATAACCCTTCCTCTGCATTGCCACAATCTATCCTTCTTTCTTGTAAAATCGCAAAAACATTTCAATCAGTTCACATAGTCCATTCATATTGTGTTATAATTTGTTATGTAATTTTGTTTCCCTTATTTTTGCCCTTACAAGGGCTCGTAAAGCCTTATGGTACGACATAACACAAGGAAATACATAAGGGAAAGCTCACTTACAGAAAAGTTAGTGTTTATAAGGGTTATCGTGGAATTTATTAATTAAATATAACAGTTAATGAAACCCTTAAATTATGTAATTACACAATCGGAATTTGATGAATTGACAAATTTTAGATTATGGAGGAGAGGGAGCCTATGAAGAAAAGGAGAGAATTGAAAATAGTTAAACGGATTCTGGCTGTATTGATTGTTATGTGTTGTTTTGCGTCAATGATTATGCCTTCAGTGAATAAGGCGCAAGCTACAGGTAGTATATTGCCGGCAACACAGGATAATCTTAACATCGGACTGAGAAGTGAATCATATCTTGTAGCTACGAGTAGCGGTTATATGAGAGTGTATTATGATGGAAATAAAATAGGAATAGAGTATTATGATAATAACTTTAATATACTGAGAAAAAAATCCATTAATATGGAACTGAGTATATGGGGTGGTTTCTATGCCGGCTCTAATGCATATTACATAGTTGAAGGACAGGATAATACTGCTGAAAGCGATACTGCAGAGGTTGTCCGTGTAATTAAGTATGATACCAACTGGAATAAAAAAGGTACAGCAAAAATTACGAGTAACACTAAGTTGTTTGGTGGTGAGGTTCGTTATCCTTTTGATTGTGGGTGCGTTGAGATGACAGAGCATGACGGAACACTTTATATAGTTACCGGTCATGAGGGATATGTTGATCCTACATATAATCAGGGACATCAGGGATTTTTGATGATAACAGTAGATGAAGCATCAATGACCGGACAAATAGCAGACTGTGACCTATGGCATTCATTTGCCCAGTATATAACATGTAAAGGTTCAAACTTATATGTTTTAGAGCAAAGTGAAGGTTCAAGATATACAAAACTTTCAAGATATAATACGGAGAATTTGAATAGTATCTCTATTCCTGTTTTAGAATATGGTGGCTCGCATACTTCAGCATGGGCTATATCCTGTTATGCCAGTGTGGACGGAATGGCATTATCTTCTGATAATGTGCTTTGCCTTGGTACATCCATTGACCAGTCAGACTATGATAATGTTTCCTCAGACACAGCGCATAACATATATCTTACTGTAACTCCTATGTCTGATTTTTCAGAAGATGCCACTACAGTAAAATGGCTGACTAATTACAGTGGTAATGGAAAGAGCTTTCTTGGTACGAAGATTACAAAGATAAATGATAATCGTTTTATGGTTTCATGGGAAGAATATGAGACAAGTCAGACAGCCAGTATAGATGATGGTTTGTCTTCAAGTATTCTTCATTATGTGTTTATAGATGGAAAAGGAACTAAGGTAAGCAGAGAATTTACGGCAGCGGCCCCTATATCTGACTGCAAGCCTGTTGTTAAAGGTTCAAAGATTGTATATTATGCCTCAAATGCAAATATGGTGGATTTCTATTCAATAGATGCAGCAACAGGTGCATTCAGTAAAAAGGTATACCGTATAGCAGGTGAGAATGCTACATGGAAATTGCGTAATGGTGTACTTACAATATCAGGAACAGGTGCAATATCAGTTGATACTGAAGCTAATTATAGAGATCCTGTGTCATCAGTCTCCGGTTGGCTTTCATATAGCTCCGGTGATAATGCGTGGAAACCAATAAGAGAAAAAGTAAAAAAAATTGTAATTGAAAAAGGTATAACCAGCATACCTGACAATGCATTTAAATATTTTGACAGCCTTACAGAGGTACAGATAGAACCGGGACTAAAGCGTATTGGAAAAGAAGCATTCTATAGCTGTGATTCTTTGTCAAAGATTATAATACCTGCCAGCGTAACAAATATAGGTGAAGATTTCTTATGGACAGGATATACGTGGATAGGCAGTGGAGGACATGTGACAAGAGCGACAATCTGTGCTCCGGATAAGTCCTATGCAATAAAGTATGCAAAGAAAAATAATATTAGTTATAATATAAATACAATATCTGATTCTACTGCAACTATAAGTGGAATAAAAACAAGTTATGCTTATAGCGGTAAGGCAATAAAACCTAATGTAACAGTGAAACTTAATGGTATAAAATTAAAAAATGGTACGGATTATAAAGTATCGTATTCAAATAATATAAGAACAGGTACGGCTACAGTAAAAATAAAAGGTATAAATGATTACAGTGGAACAGTTACAAAGACATTTAAGATAGTTCCTAAAAAAGAGACTGTATTAAAGCTGACATCACCAAAATCAAGGACCATTAAGGTTACATGGGAAAAAGATACTCGGGCCACCGGCTATCAGATACAGTATGCAAGAAATACAAAGTTTACACGCGACAAAAAAACAATAACAATTACAAAGAAATCTACAGTTACAAAAACTATTTCAAAGCTTAGTAAGAATAAGAAATATTATGTCCGTATACGGGCATACAAACAGGTAGGCAGTAGAAAATACTATGGCATATGGAGCAAAGCCAAGAGTGTAA
Organism: Coprococcus sp.; assembly: GCA_051879755.1. Lineage (GTDB taxonomy): Bacteria > Bacillota > Clostridia > Lachnospirales > Lachnospiraceae > Coprococcus. Next base: position 3,190 of record JBJEMQ010000246.1, read on the forward strand.
AGTGTAAATAGATAACTTGTTATGAGTAATGGTTATAACAAGTAGCGATAATAAATCCGGAGGTCTGTTGTAGAAAATCCGGGTTTATTAAAAGATTCACATGATAGTATGGGAAATTCCCAGAAAGATATAAATGAACGGATAAGAAATGATATGATATATGTTGTTTTAGATAATTTAATAATTATGGTGCTTACAGTTATAGGTTTGTTTACCAGTAAAGCTCCAAGTGTTTTTGTTATTGTGGCAAGTTTAATTATGGTGCTTATAACCTATGAATCATTTAATGAAGATAAGAGCAGGGGGATAGTTGTTTTTGAACTTATTCTGATGACATTTTTTTCTGTGCTATCCGGTGGATTCACAGGGTTCATAGTTTTCTTTCTGCTCAAAGCGTTTAGGGAATATGTCAGGATAATCATAGAAGTATGCTTGTTTATTGCGGCAAAATTGGTTATATACAAGAATATGTCACTTGCAATGTGCATAGTAGAAATTTTGATTTTGGCTGCTGTATTTTCTATTTTGGTGCTGCTGTATTATACGATAGATAGTGTGAAAAAAAGAAAAATCAAAGAAACTGAAAAAATTGTAGTTTCAAATATTAGTGAGATGCACGAGAAGAGATTAAATGAACAGCTTGTCATGCAGCATTATCTGGCGGAGAAAAATGCGCGGTTAGTAGAGAGAGAGAATATCAGCAGAAACATCCATAACAGTGTGGGACATTCCATAACGGCAGCCATAATGACGTTGGATGCTGCAGATATGCTTTATGATGTTAAGCCTGACGAAGCCAGAAAAAAGATGAATGATGCTAATGAACGTATTCGTGGAAGTCTGGAATCTATAAGAAGGGCTGTCCGTGTTTTGGACGAAGAATGCCCGGTCATATCAGCCGGTGATTTGAAATATGAAATGGAAAATATTATAAATGAATTTGTAATGGATACTGATATTCAGGTGAACAGGGATTTCGACTGGCTTATGGAGGATATAAAGATATCAAACGATCATGCGGTATTTCTCACCGGAGTGTTACAGGAAATGTTGACTAATGGTGTGAAGCATGGTAATGCCAGTGAGTTTATGGTGATTCTTTTTGGAGATACGGCACATATAAGACTGGAAGTATCGGACAACGGACAGAGCGATTTTTGTCTGTTAAATAGTAAGAACCGAATTGAAAATGGATTTGGCATAAAGAAGATTATTTCTTATGCAGAAAAATGCGGTGGGAAAACATTATTTGAAAATAATAATGGATTTAAAGGAATAGTAGAGCTGCCGATTATGATTGCAGACTAAGGAGTTAATATGTATAAAGTATTATTGGTAGATGATGAGACACTTCTTTTGGACAGTTTGGAAATCATATTGTCTTTGAATAATATGGAGATAATAGGAAAAGCAAATGATGGAAATGCTGCCTTAAAGATATTGGACAAAATAAATAAAGAATGTGATATAGCACTTGTTGATCTTAATATGAAGGGTATGGGGGGCATAGAGCTTATAAAAGTAATGAAGGAACATTATCCGGATATTAAGATTCTTGTATTAACTACTTTTTATGATGATAAGAATATTACTGAGGCAATAGCAGGTGGAGCAGATGGTTATCTTCTTAAGGATAGTGGCAAAGATGCTATACTTGGAGCAGTAACACAGATAATGGGTGGCATTACCGTATTGGACCAAAAGGTTATGACCAGGCTTACGGCTTTGATTAATAATAATCTGAGTAGTGCCACAAATGATGTTATTTGCGGGACTGCTGAGGATTTTGCCTATGATATGACAGAAAGAGAGAAGGAAATATGTTCTCTTATGGTAGAAGGGCTTACTAATAAGCAGATTGCCGAGCGGTTGTATATATCAGAAGGAACAGTGAAGAATTATATATCTAACATATATGAAAAGACAGGGATACACGACAGGGTGAAACTTATAGTAGAGCTTAAGAAATAAGTATTTTGCGACTGTGGTCATATACAGAATATGACCACAGTCACTTTTTTTATTGCAGAAAAAAATATAATATATATTCATATCACATGTTACTGAATAAGGAGAAATTATGAAAAGAAAACTATCAGCACTAAAATTTGTGCGAAACAACAAAAGGCAGGTCTGGATTATGATAGTCGCACTATCTTTGACATTTATGACCATGTATATTATTAATTTTTTGTTGCTCACTACTCAGGAAAGTTTCAAGACGCTTTTTCTGGAGCAACCCAAGAGAGTAGCATATCTGGCTCTTACTCCTGAAACTATGGGAGTGGATGCTGATGATTGTGCTTCTAATGAAGAATATTATGAGAAAGTAAATGAGGCAAGAAACAAAGTTATTGATGACATAAAGAATCATGAAGGAATCAGTGATGTAGTATTTACTCAGACTTTATATGCCAATTATCAGGGAATTGTTGGTGCGGTTGGATATAATTTCCCATTGCTTACAAAGGAGCAGATACCTGAATTCATAGACCATATGGATGCGGAACTTATAGATGGCAGAATGCCTGAGGGAGATGGAGAGATTCTTGTTGATTATAAGGTCTTTAAGAATAAGAAGATGGAGCTGGGAGGTTATTTTCTTGAGTCGACCTATGGTCAGACTTTTAAGGTGGTTGGTGTACTTGATTCTGATTATATGACTTGCGTCGGAACTCCACAGGGTTATACTAATTCAGGTTGGTACTTTGTCGTTTTATGTGATGAGGCAAATTCGGATATGACAAAAGTATTAGAGGATATTGGCATTACTACTACAGAATATGATACTATCTATGATTCGGTAGACTGGGCTAAGGATTATAAGGAGTTAGTTACTGATATGCTAGATGGAGCTCTACTGGCCATTCTTATTGTGGTAATTGTATTCCTTGCAATATCAATTCTTGTAGCTTATGTATCATTTATGCGAAGCAGAGTAAATGAATATTGTCTTTATATGTCCATCGGCTTTGGAAGAAAAGATATATACGGAATGATAATGAGGGAAATACTTATTATTTTTGGAATAAGTATAGTTCTGGGTTCAATTATAACAGTTATGATAATGCTTATTTTTGGAAAGTTTATTATAGAGCCTATGGGACTTATATATAAATATTTTTATCCGGAGCATCTTCTGAAGATTCTGGCAGCATTTGCTGCAATTGTAGGACTTTTGCAGATTCCGGTATCAGTAACCATCAACAATATTAGAACTATAGACATGATAGAAATAGAAGAATAGGAGCAGGCTATGTTTGAAATAAAAAATGTAAGTATGATATATGACGCGAATTCTGATGAGAAGATGTATGCTTTAAATGGATTTGATCTTACACTTCCGGATACCGGTCTGGTAGGTATTATAGGTCCTTCAGGCAGTGGAAAAAGTACACTTATGTATTGTATGTCCACACTTAAAATACCTACTGAAGGAAGTATTGTATATAATGGGCAGGATATTACAAATTTATCTAATAAACAAAAGGAAAATCTTAGAAGAAATGAATTTGGCTTTGTATTTCAGAAGCACTACCTGGTTCCTTATATGACAGCTATGGACAATGTTATTGTTGCAGGAACAAATAGTGATATGAAATTGAAGGAGAAGGCGGCAGAATATCTGTCTGCGTTAGGGCTTAAGGAGAGGGAATATGGAAAACGTCCTTCCAGACTATCAGGTGGTCAATGTCAGAGAGTTGCGATTGCAAGGGCCATGATTAATAATCCGAAGGTTATTTTTGCAGATGAACCAACAGCGTCATTGGATCATGAAAATGCATTTAATGTAATGAAGATATTGAAAAAATATTCAGAAGACAGACTGGTTATTGTAGTAACTCATGACAGGTCTATCCTTACGGATGTAGATATTACAGTAGAGATGTGGGATGGAAAACTAAGTAGTGTAAAATGATGTCCGGTATCGGTTAGAAAGGAAAAAAGATGAAGAACATAAAGCCATTTTCGGCACTTTACTATATGAAAGAAAATAAGGGAAAAGCGATACTTTGCATTTTTATGATGTTTTTGTCAACCTTTATGTTTCTTGCAGGTAATTACATTCATTCGGTGCTATATACCTTTGAGAAGGAAATTGAATATTCGGATAAGCTTGTAGTTGTAAGTCTGCAGAGTACAGATGAAGAATTCAGAGATTTTGCTGAGTTCACAAAAGACGTTGAGGCGGATGATAAGCTGAAATATGTTGAGTCAACTGCCTATGGTTTCTCGAGCATGCAGTATGGAACCGTACTGAATCTTGAAATGGGCGGAAATTCTTATGTGTTTAATTCCGTTGAGGATATGAAAGCAGTATTTGAACATCTTGGAATAGAAAGCGACCTTTCAAAATGCAAGCATAGAAGTATGGTTATAAGTCAGGATTTTGCGAATAATAAAGGAATTAAGCTTGGGGATAAGCTGGATCATAGCTTTGACAGAAATCTTGATGGTGAGTTTACTGTAGATGCAATAATAGATGATGGAAGCTTTTGTACGTTCTATGTCTATGAGGATGATGAAAACCTGGGACGCCTCTATATTTACAGTGATACTATGGAAGGCGATGAGTTATATGATTATGT
>JBJEMQ010000247.1:0-7746 GCA_051879755.1 Coprococcus sp.
CTTTATGAAGTATGAAGTTGAGTATTTAGAAGCAGATGTATTGGTTGTCGGTGGCGGACTGGCAGGCTGTACCGCTGCGCTTCAGGCAAGAGAAGAAGGCGCAGATGTAATTTTGCTGGAAGCGGGTAATACATATAGAAGTGGTAATGCAGGTTCAGGTCTGGACCATATCTTCAGTTATGTCCCGGAGGTACATGAAAAGGTTGGATATACCAAGGATGATATGAAAAAAGATATGGTTATGTTCAGTCTGCTGGAAAAAGGTTTTGGATATCCGGAACTCGGAAAGTTATTTGTAGATAAAAGCTACGAACGTGTATATAAGAGATTGTCGGCAATAGGCGTAGGCTTTGATGCACACGACCCACATCTGGTTAACGGAATCCGCTTAGTTCCGCAGTGGCAGAGCGTTCCGACAAGTTACAACTATGAAGGCCGCGATATTAAGGTTTGTTTGACAAATGCGATGATTAAGGAAGGGGTTCGTATTATAAACAGAGCAGAGGTCGTGAAATTACTTCGCTCAGAAGATGGAAAGGCAGCAGGTGCGATAGCCGTTTCTACAAGAGAAGATAAAATATATGCAGTAACTGCAAAAGCAACTATTCTTGCTACTAATGGTGCAATGGGACGGCTGACAGAGAGTGCCAATACTACAAACCGCCATTTTCCAAGACCAAGTATGACAACTGATGGAGCCGGTGTAGCATTACCAATGCGTGCAGGCGCAGATGTAGTGAATCTGGAGCTTGGCATAAAAAATACGCTTGTGTCATTTAATGGATTTGGATTCACTGTTGGAACTCCGGGAGGAAGCTGGTGGCCGGCAGGACGACTGGTAGATGATGAAGGTAATGTGGTAGTAGAGCGCTCTACGGAATATGATATTGATGAACCTGATTATGTAAAGAAAAATCAGGCGGATTATAAGAAGTATTATGAACAGAAAGCAGTTGCTTCAAAAATGCTTGAAGAGGGAAAACAACTTTACATGGATTTGAAGGAGGCTACTGATGAAGAAATAGAACTGATTAAATTTGCATTACATAATGAGGGTATGATGGGGCTGTATCTGGATAATCTTGAACATGAGGGTATTGATTTAAGGGATATTAAGGTCCCATTAAAATACCAGCATAAAGTAAGTGTAGGTGGTTCTGATGCTGGAGTATTTGTAGATGAGCATTTGGAGACAACACTTCCAAATCTTTATGCAGCCGGAGATGTTACCGGAGCAATTGGAAATGGGTTTGCACCGGGAGCAGTAGTATATGGTTTTGAATCAGGTCTTCAGGCTGGAAACAGAGTTAAAGAGATAGATTCGCTTCCTGTCTGGAATCGTGTTCAGCTTGATGAGGTTGTAGCAAAGGCGGAACAGATACGGAATGAGCAGGATGGATATGCATGGGATGATGTAGAACGGGAAATTCAAAGTATCGTGGAACAATTTGGTGTATTTCCTTTAACTGACCAGAAAATTGATAATGCATTGAAATTGATTCATAAAATCAGAAATAAGAGAAATTTCCAAGCAGACAATCCGTATGATTTATCAAAGAGTTTTGAGGTTGATTTTTTGATTGATACTGCAGATGCTGTATTTACAGCAGCAAAAAACCGCAAGGAAAGTATTTTCGGATTTCAGAGAATTCATAATGGTGAAAATCGTCAGGCAGATAAAAAGGAAATTTACGGAGTGTATTTCGATGAAAATGGAATCATTCAGCATACGGTGCATAAAAATGGGTTCCCTGATGATTTTGAAAAGCCGGAATGTGCATTTACGAATCCGGGGGCAAGATTTTAAATAAAATGTTGTTAACAGGATATTTATTAAGCGGCAGTAAGCAGTATTTATCTGATATGTGATTAAAAATCGATTGGAGGAAAAATATGTCACACAAAATTGATTATTCCAAATGTGTAAATTGTAAGTTATGCTATGAGCGTTGTCCGGAATGTGTATATGGACTTGATAAAGATGGAAAGGTATTTGTAGAGCGGCCTCAGGCCTGCTGGTTCTGTGGAGCATGTAAGTATGACTGCCCAAAGGATTGTATTGAAATTATATATGAGGCAAGTGCAAAACCTGTGTTGCTGTCAAGTAAAGAAGATTAGGGCTCGCCTTTTTTTACAGGGAAAATCCTCTGAATAAATTGAAAATATTTAGCAATTTGGATATTGAAAGCAAATACTGAAATAAAAAAAATGGGATTATATATGGAGTATTAATTATAATCTGCAATAAAAAAAGAACCATGATATTGTGATATGCCCTTTGCCAAGCAGACAGGTTAAATATCAATTTATCGTGGTTCTTTTATTCTATTTTATTCTATTTTCTTGATGCTCTGTAACGAAGAGTATGGTCAAGAATTTTCTTTCTTATACGAAAACTCTTTGGTGTGATTTCAAGGAGCTCATCAGTATCAATAAAATCAAGTGCCTGTTCAAGACTGAGTTGCCTTGGAGGTGATAATTTCAGTGCATCATCTGAACCGGAAGCACGAGTATTAGTAAGCTGTTTCCTCTTGCAGACATTTACCTCTATGTCCTCTGCACGAGGATTTTCACCAACGACCATTCCGGCATATACAGGTTCACCAGGACCTATAAAGAGAGTTCCTCTTTCCTGAGCATTATAAAGACCATAAGTAATGGATGTACCTGTCTCAAATGCGATAAGAGATCCCTTTTGTCTGTAGCTCATATCTCCTTTATAAGGTTGATAACCATCAAATATCGTATTTATTATTCCATTTCCTTTTGTTGCCGTCATGAAGTCACCACGGAAGCCTATAAGTCCACGGGCAGGAACAGAAAATTCAAGCTTTGTATTTCCGTTACCTGTAGGAGCCATACCCTGAAGTTCGCCTTTTCGGAGATTTAACATATTTATAACTGTACCGGAAAATTCATCAGGTACATCAATGTAAGCAACTTCAAATGGTTCAAGCTTTTTACCGCGTTCGTCTTCTTTGTAAATAACTTCTGCTTTGCTTACTGCAAATTCGTAACCCTCGCGTCGCATATTCTCAATAAGAACTGAAAGATGCAGTTCACCACGACCGGATACTTTAAATGCTTCTGTAGTATCGGTTTCTTCAACACGAAGGCTTACATCTGTATTCAGCTCCCTGAACAATCTGTCACGAAGATGTCTTGATGTTATAAATTTTCCCTCTTTACCGGCAAGAGGAGAGTCATTTACCATAAATGTCATGGAAATGGTAGGCTCGGAAATCTTTTGGAATGGGATTGGATCCGGGTTTTCCGGTGAACAGAGAGTATCGCCTATCTGCACATCTGCAATGCCTGATACAGCTACAATAGAACCAATCTTTGCTTCCTTAACTTCAACCTTATTAAGTCCTTCATATTCAAATAATTTACCTATTTTAACTTTGACAAGTTTGTCCGGGTCATGTTCGTTTACGATAACAAGATCTTCATTTACTTTAAGAACACCGTTATCAACCTTGCCGACACCTATACGGCCGACATATTCGTTATAATCGATTGTACTTACAAGCATTTGAACTCCGGCATCAGGGTCACCCTCAGGGGCAGGAATATAATCTATAATTGTATCAAATAATGGTTTCATATCTGTACCCGGTTCATCTGCTGAAAGAGAAGCAACTCCTGCTTTGGCAGATGCAAATACAAATGGACAGTCGAGCTGCTCATCATTTGCATCAAGTTCAATGAGAAGTTCAAGAACTTCATCTACAACCTCATTTGGTCTTGCTTCAGGACGGTCACATTTGTTTATGCAGACAATAACTGAAAGGTTGAGCTCCAAGGCTTTCTTAAGCACGAATTTTGTCTGAGGCATAGCACCCTCGAATGCATCTACTACGAGGATAACACCATTTACCATTTTGAGAACTCGCTCAACTTCACCACCAAAGTCAGCATGTCCGGGAGTATCTATAATATTAATTTTGGTGCTTCCATATGTTACTGCTGTGTTCTTGGAGAGGATAGTTATTCCTCTTTCACGCTCAATATCATTTGAGTCCATAACACGTTCAGCAACCTCCTGATTGTCACGAAATACACCACTTTGTTTTAACAGCCCATCTACAAGTGTTGTTTTACCATGGTCTACATGGGCAATAATTGCCACATTTCTGATATCATCTCTGGTAATCTTCATTGTTTTCACTCTTTCTTTTTATTCTTTTATTATTGATAAAAGTAGCAACGCTAAGATTGTTTTAACCTGCTTTGCTTTATTCCGATTTACAACGTCTAACATTCTAGCACAGTAGAGGCAGTTTTTTCAATGATTAGAATAACCAAAAATATAGAGATTATTTAATATTTTGAGGAAATTATGTAGGAAAAGGTATAAATAATTCAATTTATAAAAATATAATAAAAAAATTTTAGCTATATAGTTTGTGCATATTATTGTTTTAAAGGAATATCCAGTACCATTTTTATCCTGTTATTAATATTTAAATCTGATGCACCCGGGTCGAAGTCAATACTGCTTAAATGTATATTATTTAGCTTCCTGCTCAAGGAAGGATACAAGCCTCGGCCATTTATCTGATTTGGCATACATCCAAATGGCTGGACTCCCAGTATGCGGTTATAGCCGCCTTTTGCATGTGCAACTACCTCGGCACCAATAAGCCAGCCATCACCTGCGTTACTGTTAAAGTTCACATAAGCAGATGCTTGATGCTTGAATTGAATAAAGTCATCCATTACATAAAAACCGTTTTCACGCAAAATATTTATCATTGTCTTTTGAATTTTGGCTATAAACGTGAAAGCAGTGTGGTATGCTTTTTTCATTAAAAAATGTTCTTGGTCAAAATGACTGTCTATGTAGTAGAGGACATACCAAAGTAAGCCATTTACATAATATTCGCAACCTTCATTTTCTAAAAAAGAAAGTAAATTATGATTTCCTAAATGGCAGTATTTCACAAACAGTTCTCCGACAATTCCGACCTTTTTGCACTCTCTTTTTTGTATAGGTATATCGTGGTAGGCATGTACAATTTCCTTCATACGTTTATTAAGTGATATAAGTCCAATCTTTTTACCATTTTTTAAATCGTTGCTTAAAGTACTTAACCAGAAATCTTCCATTTTCTGTGTTGCTCCGGGCTCTTTTTCATATGGCTTAATCTGATTTTTTAAAATCATCAGCAAATCCCCGTAGACAACAGCAATCAATGCTCTCCAGACCATATAAGGACGGAGCTTTAACTGAGTTTCTTTTTCCATACCTAATGCATTCAGTGAAAGGGTTGGAACAGAGAATCCGGCTGCTTCTACACTGCGCCTTAATACATAAATATAGTTTGAGCCACGACAGGCATCACCAGCTTGCGGCATCAATAATACTGTGCGGTTTAAGTCATATTTTCCGCTTTGCAATGCACCAATTATCTGCCCTACATTCAATATGGCGGGATAGCACATATCGTGATTTACATATTTTAATCCGATATTTTGTATATTGTCTTCATTATCAAGAATTACAGGATGGTAATCTTTGGAGAAAAATGCAAACTTTAATAATGGAAAATGAGCATCAAGCATGGCAGGTATAAGAAGTATATATTTTTCATTAAATTTTGTTTCATCAATCTTATACATTTAATGTCCTCCCATTAAAGTTTATAGACATTCCACCCGGATTGCAGGGGGGATGCAGATGAATCAGTTGAGATTCATGATATCACAGATTTATAGGTTTGTACAAATGATTGAAAAAAATCATATAAATGGTTATACTGAAATTATACGGTTGTAATATATTTTAGAAATCGGCAGATTAGAAATATAAAGGGTGACATATGCAGTATAAAACAGAAAAAAATATAGAACAGATAGAAGCACTTGCTGATAAGCTGATGAAACTTGCAAGAGATACAATAACTGTACGTTTCAGATTTTTTGATAATGCCATATCACGAATAAAAATAGAATACAGATATGGATTTGGTGGTGTTTCATCAAATGGAAATATTATTTATATAGACCCTGCGTTCCTATTGAAGACATATATGGACGAACAGGGAGTTGCTGTCAGAATATATATGCATGTTCTTTTGCATCTTGTATTTATGCATCAGCTTCAATATGACAAATTGGATGAAGCAGCATGGAATATGGCGGCAGATATTGCTGTGGAGAATATAATTATGGAGATGGATTTTCCAGCTGCGGCCATGTCACGTGATATAGAGGAAAAAGATGAGCTTGTCCGTATTTCAAAACGTGTAGAAGCACTCACTGCTGACAAATTGTATAGAGAATTTGTGGTAAATGGTCTGTCAAATGATGCGCAGAAAACATACAGACGTCTGTTTACAATAGATGCTCATGACGGGTGGCGGATTTCAGAAGAACAAAGTGTCAATGAACTGATGATAACGGAGGATGACTGGAAAAAGATAGCAAGACGTATTAAGACAGATTTGAAAACGTTTTCCAAAGATAAGGGTGGTTCTGAAAGTCTGCTTTCAAATGTGGATGATGCTGTAAGAGAAAAATATAATTATCGTGAGATATTGCAGCGCTTTGTAGAGACAGGAGAAGAACTTCGTCTAAATGATGATGAATTTGATTATGTATATTATACTTATGGCTTATCTGCTTATGGTAATATGCCACTTATAGAACCGCTTGAATATAGCGAGGATAAAAGGGTTAAGGAGATAGTTATAGCTATAGATACATCTGCATCATGTCGTGGAGATATAGTAAAGAATTTTGTTCAAAAAACGTATGAGATGCTGAAGGCGGAAGAAAATTTCTTCAGGAAGATAAATATTCATATCATACAATGTGATGCGGAGATTCAATCAGATATAAAGATAGAGACTGAAGAGGATATTAAGGATTTCCTGGAGCATGGTGAGATAAAAGGCTTTGGCGCAACTGATTTCAGACCTGTGTTTAATTATGTAGATGCTTTAAGAGAAAATGGAGAATTTGAAGATTTAAAGGGAATCATATATTTTACGGATGGTTATGGTATATATCCTGAACATATGCCGGATTATGATGTGATATTTGCATTCCTGAATGAAGACGATATGAGACAGCCTGTGCCGGGATGGGCTATTAAGGTAATAATTGAAGACAGCGAGATAGGAGAAACATATGCCGCCGAAACGAAGTAAGGGGCAATACAAATAATATAAAAATAGAAGGAGCAGGATATTTATATGAATATAAATGCAGCAAAAGACGATATAAAAAATACAATAAAAATATAGCATAACAGATTTCCCAGTCTGGCAAGCTCCATCATATCCGCAAATCCGACATGAAGAACTCTTCCCAGATAAAATCCGGCTGCCATGGGATAGTATACTCTCGTCTCCGTACGGGGCAGACGGGTCTGATGCCCGATATCCGGTGCAATATAATCCGGGTCATTAATCCTGTCTTCGTAAGCTTCTATCAATTCCCTTTCCTCAGGATTATTGAAATAAGGCAGTGTATTTCCAACCATCTGCATGGCTGCTTCCGTAGTTTCAATGGTTGTACCAAAGGACAGCTTATACGCGCTTTTCGCATGGGCATATTCATCATAGCTGACCATATTGGTTCCCAGGCCCTCAATAATCAGTCCACCCAGCATGAGTGTAAAAATTACAAAAAACCACTCCGGCTTTTTATGCATCACAGACCATATTTCTTTTCCTGCAAAAAACAGAACATAGATTGCCAATAAAAGAACAGCAAAAAAGGACGCTCTTAACAGAC
>JBJEMQ010000248.1:0-7741 GCA_051879755.1 Coprococcus sp.
AGTTGGCTAGAGCATGCGGTTCATACCCGCAGTGTCGAGGGTTCAAATCCCCCTCCCGCTACTAAGTTAAGAGCGATTAGATATCGCTCTTTTTTGAATTTATGCAGTAAAGAATTAATATAGGAGGTGTGAAATTTATGCGGATAGGAATGGGTTATGATGTTCACAAATTAGTTGAAGGAAGAAAGCTTATACTTGGGGGTGTAGATATACCATATGAAAAAGGACTGCTGGGTCATAGTGATGCAGATGTTTTAGTGCATGCTGTTATGGATGCTTTACTTGGAGCTGCGGCACTTGGAGATATCGGAAAGCATTTTCCTGATACAGATGAGCGGTACAAAGGTGCTGATAGCATGGTGTTGCTTGCGGAGGTAAAAAAACTTATTGAGGATAAATTATTTTTCGTAGAAAACATTGATGCTACCATTATAGCCCAGAAGCCTAAATTGGCGCCATATATAGATACAATGCGTGAAAATATTGCAAATGTACTTGGAATAGATATAGGAAGAGTGAATGTGAAGGCAACTACAGAGGAGAAGCTTGGTTTTACAGGTCAAGGATTAGGTATAAGTTCACAGGCTGTTTGTCTTCTTGAAACAGTAGGAAATTATGATTACAATATTATGGAATCTGCTTCCGGATGCTCAGGGTGTCCGGGTAGATGTGGTGGTATGATAAAATAAATGGAATATAGTATTCTTGATAAAACATGGAGTGGGCAAATAAGAAAACTGTGGAAAGAGGCTTTTGATGACAGTGAAAGCTATATGGATTTTTATTATCAATATGTATATCCTGATAATGTTGTATTTGGAGCATATGATAAAAATAAACTTGTTTCCATGATACACTTAAATCCATATAGTGTAATGTTTGAAGGCAGAGAGATGACACTTCACTATATTGTAGGGGTGGCAACTGATGAAGAATACAGAAAACAAGGTGTTATGAAAACACTTATGTTAAAGTGCTGCGAATATCTGAAGTCATTAGGGGAACCTTTCACATATCTTATGCCTGAAAATGAAATATATTATGCCGGAATGGGCTTTTGCAGATATGAGGACAGCGTAATTGTTCCTATCAAATCATATGAGAAAATGATGCAATGTCATCAGGACAACGAAAATGGAAAACAATTAAATAATTATGAGAAAGATATATGCATAAAATCTGTATCAGATGTATATGAACATGATTTGGAAAGATTTAATTATGATTTGTACTTAAGATATGATTTGTTTGCTGTCCATGACAGCAGATATATGGAACTTCTTGACAGACAATGCAGAGCTGAAAATGGCGAAGCATATGTATTGTATAAGTCAGGTGCCATTCAGGCGGTATTTGGTTTTATGGAAGATGGTGGGTGTTATGAGTGTGTTCAATACATCTCACTCAGACCGTCTGTGGAAGAGCTTATATGTATATATAAAATACTTAAGCTCAATATGCCTGAAAAAATTGAAATATTTGGAATGTCTCCAACCTACAAAGAGAAATTATTAAATTTCCCTAAAGGAAAAGGAATTATGTATAAAATGTTGGATAATGGTATTCAAAGTGATATATTGTGTGATAAAATGCTAATGATTAATGAGATTATATAGAGGAGAGTAACTTATGTTAAATGATGGATATGCAGAACATATAGTAAAAGCAAATACTCCTAAAGGGGTTATTGCCGCAATGGTAGCAGGTGTTGTTTTATGTATATTAGGTGTGTTATCGATGATGATGTATGTATGGGGAATTGTTGTTCTTGCTGTAGGTATTGTAATATTTTACCTTGCATTTTCAAGTAGAGAAACAGAGTATGAGTATCTGATGGTAAATGATGATATTGAGATTTCACGAATTATTGCAAAGAAAGCAAGAAAAAAGGAATACAGCTTCAGCAATAGTGATGTGAAATATATTGTAAAACAGGGCTCAATATATCTTGATAATGAAATTCAGTCAAACCAGAATGGACATATAAAGATGAGAAATTATGCTTCCAGATATTCTGATAATGCTGACAATATATATGTATTTGTTATTAATTGCAAAAATGGAACAGAATTTGTTTCATTGGAATTGTCAGATAAGACAATCGAACATGTAAATAATTTCTTTAAGGGAAAATATAAGGAATATTAGAATAATATAATCTTCATAGCAGATACTAAATTTAGGTAATTAATTTGGAGTGGGTATTTGTTATGAAGATTTATTTTTTTAAATATTTAACTATATTTATGACTGGTGGGATGATATATTACTTTATGGAGATATTCACCAGAAATTATTCGCATTTTTCTATGATAATATGTGGTGGTATGTGTACTGTATGTTGCGGTGCAATAAATCAGATAAAGAGAAATATAGGGATAATATGGCAGATGTTACTTTCTGCTGTTATAATAACGATATTGGAATTTGTAACAGGATATATAGTTAATATAAAATTGCAGATTGGCGTGTGGGATTATTCATATTTGCCATTTAATATCATGGGACAGGTGTGTCTGCTTTATTCGGGACTATGGCTGGTATTGTCTTTGCTGATAATATTCGTAGACGACGGAATAAGACATTATCTGTATGGAGAGGAGCTTCCGGAATACAGACTGATATAGCTCTGTGTATAACTGTTTATAATTTTGCTTGAAATAGGGCGACCGTAATCCCGCTGGCTTTAGACAATAGGTTCACATAAGGAGTAAAAATGGTTCAGAATACAAATTATTATATGTTAATGGAGAAACAGATAGAAGAATACAGCAAGTCATCCCACAAAAAGAGACTTCTGCTTCATTGCTGCTGTGCTCCATGCAGCAGTCATTGCCTGGAAATACTGAAAGAATATTTCAATATAACAGCTTATTTTTATAACCCAAATATAACAGATTATGATGAATATATAAAAAGGTGGAATGAATTGCTCAGATTTGTAAATCAGGTATATACAGATGGTTGTGTTGATACATATCTTGAAGAGCATGATAAAGACAGATTCCTTGAAATGGCTAAAGGAATGGAGCATTATCCCGAAAGAGGGGAAAGGTGCTATAAATGCTACAGGCTTCGTATGGAGAAGGCAGCAGCTTATGCAAAAGAAAATGACTATGATTGCTTTACAACTACGTTGTCTATAAGTCCGCACAAAAATGCCACATGGATAAATGAGATAGGTGCTGAATTATCAAAGATTTATAATATAGATTATTTGTATAGTGACTTTAAGAAAAAGAATGGATATAAAAGGTCAATAGAGTTATCAGCAGAATATGGACTGTATCGACAGAACTTTTGTGGTTGCGAATTTAGCAGAAGATTGTAGAAAAATAAAAAAAGGTGTTGTGTAACAAAAGTAAATGTGATAAAATTTATGAAATTAAGAAAAAAGAGGCTATAGGTGTGGATTTTTTTAAGTAAAAATCCCATTTCACTCTTTTTTTTTGAGCAAAAATAGAAAAATTATGAAAGGAATGGAATTATGAAAGCTTTTTTAATACTTGAAGATGGACATGTATTTGAAGGCCAAAGTATAGGTGCCGCACATGAGATAATCAGTGAAATTGTATTTAATACATCTATGACGGGTTATCTTGAGGTTCTTACAGACCCTTCATATGCCGGTCAGGCAGTATGTATGACTTATCCTCTTATTGGTAACTATGGCATATGTCTTGAGGATATGGAGGCAGAAAGACCATGGCAGTCAGGATTTATAGTAAGGGAGTTGTGTAAGCATCCAAGTAACTTTAGAAGTGAAATCAGTATAAATGAGTTCCTTGTTAAAAATAACATTCCGGGTATTGAGAAGATAGATACCAGAGCACTTACAAAGATTCTTCGTAGTAAAGGTACAATGAAGGGTATGATTACTACAGATGAGAATTTTGATAAGGATGACTGTATCAGAAGAATAAAAGCTTGGAAAATGGGACATGTGGTTCTTGATGTAACATGTAAAGAGAAGCTTTTCTATCCTGGTGACGGATACAAGGTTGCAGTGATTGATTTAGGTGTTAAGAAAAATATTGTAAATTCTCTTATCAAAAGAGGATGTCAGGTTACTGTATATCCTGCTGAGACACCGGCAGAGGAGATTATTGCCGATGCACCTGATGGTATCATGCTTACAAATGGCCCTGGTGATCCAAAATCATGTCAGGTTACTATCAAAGAAATAAAAAAGCTATTCGATACAGATATTCCAATTTTTGCAATATGTCTGGGACATCAGCTCCTTGCACTCGCAAATGGCGGAGACACAGAGAAGATGAAATATGGACATAGAGGTGCAAATCATCCCGTTAAAGATCTTAAGACAGGAAAAGTATATATATCTACACAAAATCATGGGTATATGGTAAAAGAAGAAAGTCTGGACAGAAAAGTGGCAGAAGTCAGTTTTATCAATGTCAATGATGGAACAGTTGAGGGTGTTCATTATCTGGGTAAGAACGTTCAGACTGTACAGTTCCATCCTGAAGCATGTGCCGGACCACTTGATACAGATTTTCTATTTGATACATTTATGAATATGATGGAGGTGTCTAAGTAATGCCAAAAAATCCTAATATAAAAAAAGTTGTTGTTATTGGTTCCGGTCCTATAGTAATTGGTCAGGCTGCTGAATTTGACTATGCAGGAACACAGGCATGCCGTTCTCTTAAGGAAGAGGGCTTATGTGTAGTTCTTATTAATTCAAATCCTGCAACTATTATGACAGATAAGGATATAGCGGATAAGGTATATATAGAGCCTCTTACAGTTGATGTAGTAAAGGCTGTCATCGAAAAAGAAAAACCGGATAGTCTGCTTCCGACACTTGGTGGACAGGCTGCCCTTAATATAGCTATGGAGTTAGAGGAATCAGGCTTCCTTAGAGAACATGATGTAATGCTTATTGGTACATCTGCTACTACTATCAAGAAAGCAGAGGATCGTCTTGAATTCAAGAAGACAATGGAAAAGATACATGAGCCTGTTGCTCCTTCTGAGGTTGTAACTACAGTTAAGGCTGGTTTGGAATTTGTAAAGAAGATTGGTTATCCTGTAGTATTAAGACCTGCATATACACTTGGTGGAAGCGGTGGTGGTATCGCTGAAAACGAAGAAGAATTTGTAGAAATACTTATGAATGGTTTGAGACTGTCAAGAGTTGGACAGGTACTTGTAGAAAGATGTATAGCAGGCTGGAAGGAAATCGAGTATGAGGTTATGCGTGACGCAAATGGAACATGCATAACAGTTTGTAACATGGAGAATCTTGATCCGGTCGGAGTGCATACAGGTGACTCTATAGTTGTTGCACCATCACAGACATTAGCTGATAAGGAATATCAGATGCTCAGAAGTTCGGCATTAAATATCATTTCCGAGCTTAATATAAAGGGTGGATGCAATGTACAGTTTGCACTTCATCCGACAACATTTGAATACTGCGTTATTGAGGTGAATCCACGTGTCAGCCGTTCTTCAGCTCTTGCATCAAAAGCAACAGGATATCCTATAGCCAAGGTATCTGCTAAGATTGCTCTTGGTTATAATCTGGATGAGATACAGAATGCAATCACAAAGAAAACATATGCAAGCTTTGAGCCGACTCTGGACTATGTCGTTGTAAAGATACCAAGACTGCCGTTTGATAAGTTTATAGCAGCAGACCATGACCTTACTACTCAGATGAAGGCAACAGGTGAGGTTATGAGTATCTGTACAAATTTCGAGGGCGCGCTTATGAAAGCACTTCGTTCTCTTGAACAGCATGTGGATACACTGTGGTCAAGCCGCTATAAGAATATGACAGATGATGAGGTTCTTGGACTTCTTCATCATGTAGATGACAGACGTATATTTGTCATAGCTGAATGTATAAGAAGAGGTATTTCTTATGACCAGATTCACGATATAACAAAGATTGATAAATGGTTTATAGATAAGATAAATAATCTTGTTGAGGCAGAGAAAGAAATAATAGCTTCAAAGGGAAATATATCAAAGGAATTGATGCAGGAAATTAAGAGAGTTGAGTTCCCTGACAAGGTTATAGGCAGACTTGCAGGTAAAACTGAAAAAGAAATCCGTAAGATGAGATATGATTATGGAGTAACTGCTTCATTTAAGATGGTTGATACATGTGCAGCAGAGTTTGATGCAGCAACACCTTATTATTATTCATGCTTCGATGGAGAGAATGAGGTAGTTGAGGAACATTCCAAAAAGAAAGTTATGGTTCTTGGATCAGGTCCTATCAGAATAGGACAGGGTATTGAGTTTGACTATTGTTCGGTTCATAGTACATGGGCATTTGCAAGAAAAGGATATGAAACAATAATTGTCAATAATAATCCTGAAACAGTTAGTACAGACTTTGATATAGCCGATAAGCTGTATTTTGAACCGCTTACAGCAGAGGATGTAGAAGCTATAGTAAATCTTGAGAAGCCTGACGGAGCAGTAGTTCAGTTTGGTGGACAGACAGCTATTAAGCTGACTGAGGCACTTATGGAAATGGGTGTACCTATACTTGGTACAAGTGCAGAAAATGTAGATGCTGCTGAGGATAGAGAGCTGTTTGATGAGATACTTGAGAAGTGTTGCATTCCAAGACCTGCAGGTAAGACTGTATTTACAAGGGATGAGGCTCTTGCTGCTGCAAATGAACTGGGATATCCTGTACTTGTAAGACCTTCTTATGTTCTTGGCGGACAGGGCATGCAGATAGCTATATCAGATAAAGATATAATAGAATTTATGGATATAATTAACCGTCATACTCAGGAACATCCTATACTTGTAGATAAGTACATTATGGGTAAAGAAGTTGAGGTTGATGCAGTATGTGATGGTGAAGATATACTTATTCCGGGTATAATGGAGCATGTTGAACGTGCGGGTATTCATTCAGGAGACAGTATATCAGTATATCCGGCACAGACTCTTTCACCAAAGATAAAGAGGATTATAGAAGATTACACAAAGAAGCTTGCAAACAGCCTTCATGTAATAGGTCTTATTAATATACAGTTTATAGCATATAATGATGAGGTGTATGTAATCGAGGTAAATCCTCGTTCAAGCCGTACTGTTCCATATATCAGTAAGGTTACAGGAATACCTATTGTTGACCTTGCTACAAGAGTTATCATAGGTGAGAAGATAAAGGATATGGGTTATACCCCGGGACTTCAGCCGGAATCAGAGTACTTTGCCATTAAGAAACCTGTATTTTCATTTGAGAAGATACGTGGCGCGGAGATAAGCCTCGGACCTGAGATGAAGTCTACAGGTGAATGTCTTGGTATCTCAAAGAATTACAATGAAGCTCTTTATAAGGCATTCCTTGGCGCAGGAGTAAATCTTCCGAGAACAAAGAAGATGATTCTTACAGTTAAGGATTCGGATAAGATGGATGCGATTGAGATAGGAAGGAGATTTGCTGCTCTTGGTTATGAAATCTATTCGACAAGAAGTACATGCAGGGTTTTGAATGAAAATGGAATTCCTGCAAAGCTGATAAATAAAGTAGAAGAGCCATCACCAAATCTTCTTGATTTGATACTCAGCCATGAAATAGACTTGATTATCGATACTCCATCACAGGGTATTGAAAGAAGCAAGGATGGTTTTATAATAAGACGTCATGCTGTTGAGACAGGTGTAACATGTCTTACAAGTCTTGATACTGCAAATGCACTTCTTACAAGCCTTGAAAAAGCAGACACCACTAAATTGTGGC
>JBJEMQ010000249.1:0-7733 GCA_051879755.1 Coprococcus sp.
AGAAGAATATCAGGATCATTAATCAAAGCTCTTGCTATGGCAACCCTCTGCATCTGTCCACCTGACATCTGATTTGGTTTTTTATATATCTGGTCACCTAAGCCAACCTTCTCAAGCACCTCTTTTGCCTTTTTTCTGCGTTCTGACTTTGATACACCTGATAATGTAAGTGCAAGTTCAACATTTGCCAAAACTGTCTGATGTGGAATAAGATTATAGCTTTGGAATACAAATCCAATGGAATTATTTCTATATGAATCCCAGTCTCTTGCCTTAAAATTCTTTGTTGACTTACCATTGATAATCAAATCTCCACTTGTATACTGATCAAGTCCACCCACTATATTAAGCATGGTGGTCTTACCACATCCTGACTGACCGAGTATAGACACAAATTCGTTTTTTCTGAAATTTACGGAAATTCCCTTAAGTGCCTTTACTACTTCATCACCGGTAGGATAATCCTTTACGATGTCTTTTAACTGCAACATACTGTTTTCCTCCTTGGAAAAATCGACATAACACATTTAAGATGTCTTACATTTTTTCTTTTGCAAAGTATAATACTCAAAAGGGAGCATTTCAAGGAAAAAGGACATATTTATAAAAGTTTTATAATTTGATATCACATTAGAAGACTATTCTTTCAAAGCACTGATTTAATTACAAAACAAATCTTCACAATTCATACATAAAAATAAATATCATACTTAATTTTCAATAATTAATATACTTATATTAGAAATAATATATATACAATAACTATAGTTTTTGTTTTATTATAGATATTTTTTGTATAATGTCAATAAATCGTCTCCTGTTTTTTGCCATTTACAGCTAACATCAAATGTATCATATATATCTTAGTTATTTAGGTTTTACAATCATTTTCATAAAATAACTTTTATTTTTAGAATATATCGGTTATAATCTGATTATCAAGAGATAGTAAGTCAGATATATCTTTGTATCCGACTATATATATCATCATATTTTTTTACGGAGGAAATAAAAATGTTAGTTTCAGCAACAGAAATGTTACAGAAGGCAAAAGCCGGTCACTATGCAGTTGGCCAGTTCAACATCAACAATCTTGAATGGACAAAGTCAGTTCTTTTAACAGCACAGGAGCTTAACTCACCAGTTATCTTAGGTGTATCAGAAGGTGCCGGTAAGTATATGGCAGGCTTTGAGACAGTTGCAGCTATGGTTAAAGCTATGGACAAGTCTCTTGGAATTACAGTTCCTGTAGCCCTTCACTTAGATCATGGTACTTATGACGGATGTTATAAGTGTATCAAGGCTGGTTTCACTTCTATCATGTTTGATGGTTCACACTATCCAATCGAGGAGAATATCGCAAAGACAACTGAACTTGTAGCAGTAGCTCATCAGTTAGGTCTTTCTATCGAAGCTGAGGTTGGTTCAATCGGCGGAGAAGAAGATGGCGTTGTAGGTATGGGTGAATGTGCTGACCCGAACGAGTGTAAAGCAGTAGCAGATCTCGGTGTAGATATGCTTGCAGCAGGTATTGGTAATATTCATGGTAAATACCCTGCTAACTGGGCAGGTCTTAGTTTTGAGACTCTTGATGCTATCCAGCAGAAAACAGGTATTATGCCACTTGTTCTTCATGGTGGTACAGGTATTCCTGAGGATATGATTAAGAAAGCAATTGATCTTGGTGTATCAAAGATTAATGTTAATACAGAATGTCAGTTATCATTTGCAGATGCTACAAGAAAGTATATTGAAGCAGGAAAGGATCTTGAAGGAAAGGGATTTGACCCTCGTAAACTTCTTGCTCCGGGCGCTGAGGCAATCAAAGCTACAGTTAAAGAAAAGATGGAATTATTCGGATCAGTTGGAAAGGCTTAAGCCCTTTGCAGCAACTATATTATTTGACCCACACTTTTTACAGGTGTGGGTCTTTTTGTATGAAAAGTTTTCCAGACAGGAAAAATACTTCACTATGCATTTTTAGAATTATTATGTTTATTTATAATGCTCCATATAGGAACTGCAACAATCATGATTGCTGCAGCAATCACACTCATAGTTGCTCCAATGGAAAGAGATGCATTATCATATCTGCCTTTGTCTATAACTGCAAGAACAAACTCAAATATTAATACACCTGCTAATATAACCGAGCAAACGAAATTAACTATATTGCATGGTACATTATTAAAAAAGCTACACACTAATGCTCCAAGCACAAGCAGAAAGCATCCCGATAATATCACAATATTGAAAGCTGTAAGTTCTCCTCCAAATACACTCCATAAACTGTTTGTTGTATTTCCCTGTTTTGCATATGGCAGAAATGCTGATGCTACAGCTATTACCGCCCCTATCATAGTAATTATATTTGGAAGTCCTTTTTTCTTTTCCGGTTTTGTCTGTGGTTGCTGCATCGTATATGGCGCAGCTCCCATTTGCGGTGTCTGTCTATTTATACCGGGCTGTCCGGCAGGCGTCATCTGATTGTTTATACCGGGCTGTCCGACAGGCGGCATCTGATTATTTATACCGGGCTGTCCGGCAGGCGTCATCTGATTGTTTATACCAGGCTGTCCGGCAGGCATCATCTGATTATTTATACCGGGCTGTCCGGCAGGCGTCATCTGATTATTGTATGCTGCCATCTGTCGATTATAATCCTCCATCTGACGATTATACTCTGCCATCTGCACATCATAAGCTATCATCTGCTGCTTCATCTCATCAGTAAATTCCAATGAACAATTAGTGCATCTGGTATCATTATTAGCTATCTCTGCTCCACATCTAATACACTTCATTCGTTTCTCCTTCTTTTATCATATCTCTTACTGCTTCTCCGGCTATAATCAGACCTGCTGCAGATGGAGTAAACGCCATGCTTCCCGGAGTTTGCCTTTTCCCACTTATCTCCTCTGACTCTCCCGGTTTTACAGGCAACTCTTTAGAATAGAGCACCTTTACCCCTTCTATCTTCCTTGCTTTAAGTTCTTTTCGCATCACCTTTGCCAACGGACATACAGAAGTCTTACTTATATCAGCTATCTCAAATAACTCCGGATGCAGTTTATTTCCGGTTCCCATGGAACTGATTACAGGAACATTTTTTTCCTTGCATCTTTCTATTATAAGAAGCTTTGCCGTAACAGTATCTACTGCATCTATCACATAATCATACATAGAAAAATCTATATTGTCTACTGTATTTTTATCAATAAACACTTTACAATCCTTAACAATACATGCCGGATTTATGTCAAGTATGCGTTCTTTCATAACCAGTACCTTATCTCTGCCTACAGTAGAATGAAGTGCAATAAGCTGTCTGTTTATATTGGTAAGAGAAACCTTATCATTATCATATAAATCTATTTTCCCTATTCCGCATCTTGCAAATGCTTCCGTTACATAAGAGCCTACACCGCCCACACCAAATACGGCAACGTGTTTATTGCGTAGAATATTCAGTTTTTCTTCACCAATAATCAATTCCTGTCGTGAAAATTCGTGCACCATGATGGTTCCTCCTAACTTCAATGTAGCGCCCCCTCACTTCGTTTCGGCGGCATATCGCCTATACCATCCTAAATCATTCACTTCGTTCATGATGGTTCCTCCTCAATATATCTTTTGATGTATTGTCCTGTATATGATTTCTCATTTTCTGCCACCTCTTCAGGTGTTCCTTTCGCTATGACCGTACCTCCTCCGGCACCACCTTCAGGTCCCATATCTATAATATAATCAGCAGTCTTTATAACATCAAGATTATGTTCTATGACAACTATTGTATTTCCGCCTTCACTAAGCCTTCTTAATATATCAACAAGTTTGTGAACATCAGCAAAATGAAGTCCTGTAGTTGGTTCATCAAGTATATAAATAGTTTTTCCTGTTCCACGTCTGGACAACTCTGTTGCAAGCTTAATACGCTGCGCCTCTCCACCTGAAAGTGTAGTAGACGGCTGGCCTAACTTTATATACCCCAGTCCTACATCCCGGAGAGTCTCTATCTTTCTTAATATTGAAGGAACATTTTCAAAAAACTCACATGCCTCATCAACTGTCATCTCCAATACATCATGTATACTCTTTCCTTTATATTTTACTTCAAGCGTCTCTCTGTTATATCGTTTTCCCCCACACACCTCACAAGGTACATAGATATCCGGAAGAAAATGCATCTCTATTTTTATTATACCATCACCACGACATGCCTCACATCTTCCGCCTGATACATTAAAACTGAATCTGCCTTTTTTGTAACCTCTTGCCTTTGCATCCTTTGTATTTGCAAACAAATCTCTAATCAAGTCAAAGGTGCCTGTATATGTTGCAGGATTTGACCTCGGACTTCTCCCTATCGGTGACTGGTCTATATTTATAATTTTATCAAGAGCATCATAACCTATTATATGGTCATGCTTTCCCGCTTTTACTCTGCTTCTATTCAGTCTTCTTGCTAATTTTTTGTAAAGTATCTCATTTACAAGAGAACTTTTACCTGAACCTGATACACCGGTTACACATGTCATAACACCGAGAGGTATATCAACGTCTATATGCTTAAGATTATTCTCATATGCATTCTGAATCTTCAGCCAGCCTGTAGGCTTCTTACGAACAGCAGGTACAGGTATTTTCTTCCTTCCACTCAGATAATCACCTGTAATCGAATCCTTACATGCCATGATATCTTCAGCCGTTCCCTCTGCAACCACATAACCTCCGTTTGCTCCTGCTCCCGGTCCGATATCTATTATATGGTCAGCCGCCCTCATGGTATCCTCATCATGCTCTACAACAATAAGAGTATTGCCAAGATCTCGCAAATTCTCAAGAGCCTTGATAAGCTTATCATTATCCCGTTGGTGAAGACCGATACTTGGTTCATCAAGTATATATGCAACACCCACAAGACCGGAACCAATCTGTGTTGCCAGTCTTATACGCTGTGCCTCTCCACCGGATAATGTTCCTGTAGCTCTGTATAATGCCAGATAATCGAGTCCGACATCTATAAGAAAATGAAGCCTTGACTTGATTTCCTTAAGAACTGTACCTCCAATCATCTTCTGCCTGTCTGTAAGCTCTACCGTATCCATAAATCTGCTCAATTCCTCTATGGACATCTCTGTTATCTCAGATATATTCTTGCCACCTACAGTAACAGCAAGAGCATGCGGTTTAAGTCTTCTGCCACCGCACTCATCACAAGGTGTTATAGTCATATATGTTTCATATTCTGCCTTTGTACTCTCACCACTTGTTTCTCTATATTTGCGCTGCACATTCTTAACCAGACCTTCAAAGGTTATGTCATACACACCCTCACCACGCTGTCCCTTATAATGTACCTTTACCGGTCTGCTATTTGTACCATAAAGAAGCAAATTCTTTATATCATCACTATATTCCTCAAATGGTGTATCAAGGTCAAAACCATATTCCTTACAAAGTGCCGTAAGTATGGCATTTGCAAAGCTTTTTCCGTCATTGCAGGACTGCCATCCAAGCACAGCTATGGCACCCTCGTTTATAGAAAGCTTCGCATCAGGTATCATAAGGTCCGGATCGAATTCCATTTTAAAACCCAGCCCGGAACAGCAAGGACATGCTCCAAACGGATTATTAAACGAAAAACTTCTAGGCTCTATCTCATCTATACTTATTCCGCAATCAGGACATGAGAAGCTGTCAGAGAAATTAAGAATTTCATTTTCTCCAGCTTCTTTCATAATCTCTATCTTCATAAGTCCCTCAGCCATCTTCAATGTTGTTTCTATGGAATCTGTCAGTCGTCTTTCCATATCAGGTCTTATAACAAGACGGTCAACAACTATATCTATATTATGCTTCTTGTTCTTATCAAGCTTTATCTCTTCCGACAACTCATACTGGCTTCCATCTATAATTACACGCACAAAACCACTCTTCTTTGCCTTTTCAAGCAGCTTCACGTGTTCACCCTTTCTTCCCCGTATTACAGGAGCAAGAACCATAAATTTTGTTCTCTCCGGAAGTTTCATTATCTCATCTACCATCTGGTCTACGGTCTGCCGGCTTATCTCCCTGCCACATTTTGGACAATGTGGAATACCTATTCTGGCATAAAGCAGACGGAAGTAATCATATATCTCTGTAACTGTTCCGACAGTCGAACGTGGATTTCTATTTGTAGATTTCTGATCTATTGATATGGCAGGAGAAAGCCCCTCTATCTTCTCTACATCCGGCTTCTCTGCCTGTCCTAAAAACTGTCTGGCATAAGAAGACAATGATTCCATATATCTTCTCTGTCCTTCTGCATATATTGTATCAAATGCCAGTGATGATTTACCCGAACCGGAAAGTCCGGTTACAACAACAAATTTATCTCTTGGTATCTTTATATCAATATTCTTCAAATTATGTGCTTTTGCACCCTTTACCGTTATATACTTTATATCACCCATTTTACACTCTTTCTAAAACTGTAATTATTTCTGTGCACAAACCTAAAGGTTCTTGAGATTCCTGTCACTATACTTTAAACATATTACAGTTTTCCTTTATTTATCATAATCCCGCAAAGCTTCCTTATACTTCTTCAACTCATCGCGAAGTACTGCTGCCATTTCAAAATTCAAATCTGCTGCGGCAATATTCATATTTTTAGTCAGCTTATCAATCTTCGCCTTAAGCTCTTTCTTTGTCATGGATTCAATATCCTTATCATCCTCTACCGGCACTGTCTCAGTCACCTCATTGCTGATTAAATCCCGTATGCTCTTTTCAATTGTCTTTGGTATGATACCATGCTCTTTATTATAGGCATCCTGAAGCTCCCGTCTCCTCTGAGTCTCATCAATCGCATATCTCATAGAGCCTGTTATAGTGTCGGCATACATGATAACATGCCCCTCTGCATTACGCGCTGCACGTCCAATCGTCTGGATAAGAGATGTCTCCGACCTTAAGAAGCCCTCCTTATCTGCATCAAGTATAGCCACCAATGTAATCTCAGGAATATCAAGTCCTTCTCTTAAAAGGTTTATACCTACCAGCACATCAAATACACCCATACGCAAATCTCTGACTATCTCAACACGCTCCATGGTATCTATGTCAGAATGGAGATATTTTACTTTAACTCCGTTCTCTCTCATATAATCTGTCAAATCCTCTGCCATACGTTTGGTAAGTGTTGTCACCAACACCTTATGTCCATTTGCAGTTTCCTTGTTAACCTCTGACAGCAAGTCATCTATCTGACCTTCGACAGGTCTGACTTCAACCGAAGGATCAAGCAGACCTGTCGGTCTTATAATCTGTTCAGCCCTAAGCATCTCATGCTCTTCTTCGTATTTCGAAGGGGTAGCTGACACAAACATAACCTGATCCAGCTTACTCTCAAACTCTTGAAAATTAAGTGGTCTGTTATCAAGAGCTGACGGAAGTCTGAAGCCATAATTTACAAGATTCATCTTTCTCGCTCTATCACCATTATACATACCACCTACCTGTGGAATAGTCATATGTGATTCATCTATAATAAGAAGAAAATCATCTCCAAAGAAATCAATAAGTGTACTTGGGGTTTCCCCTGCATTCCTGCCCGACAAAGGTCCCGAATAATTCTCAATTCCTGAACAGAACCCCGTTTCTCTCATCATCTCAATATCAAAATTCGTACGCTCCTCTATACGCTGTGCCTCTATCAGCTTGTCCATTGACTTAAAATAAGCAAT
>JBJEMQ010000250.1:0-7712 GCA_051879755.1 Coprococcus sp.
AAAAAAAACTACAAAAACCGGATGACATTGCGTTTACTTATTCAAAAGGTCGGAATCAAACAGTAAAAAAGACTTATAAGGAATTTTATGATGAAGTAAATACGTTGGGAACATGGTTGCATAAGAAGGGGTTACAGGGAAAGCATATTGCTGTCATCGGTGAAAATTCGTATGAGTGGTTAGTGTATTTTTTTGCAATTGTATGTGGAGGCAGTGTGGCAGTTCCTATTGACAAGGAATTGCCTGTCGAAGAGATAAAAAATTTGCTTTACAAAGCAGATGTACAGGTAATAATTTATTCAAAATCCTACAAAGAAGTGGCAGAAAATTCCGTTGAATTGTTATTACAGACCACAGAGCAGAAGGAGAAGAATTTTGCAGCATATCCTATGGCAGATATGGAAAGGTTTCTTGCGGAAGGAAAAGAACTACTTGCTTCAGGGTATAGTTCATTTGTCGATTATCAGGTTGATAGGAAGAAATTGTGCTGTATTATGTTTACTTCCGGTACTTCGGGAAGCAGTAAAGGCGTAATGTTAAGCCATGAAAATATCGCAGATGATATCAACAGCAGTTGCCAGTTATTTGTGCTAGAGGGGAACACCATAGCAGTTCTGCCTTTTCATCATGCATTTGGTTTGGTAGTCGCTGTTTTTATGGTTTTTAATTACGGATACACTATCTTTATAAATAGAAGTCTGAAAACGATTCAGAAAGATTTGCAGATAGCAAAGCCTCAGACAATGTTTCTTGTACCATTATTTGTGGAAACTTTTCACAAGCAGATATGGGCAACAGCAAAGAAAGAGGGAAAAGAGAAATTATTGAAAAGGATGATGCAGTTAAGTGATTTTATGCTTAAGTTTGGTGTTGATTTGAGAAAGAAACTTTTTGCATCGGTTCGTCAGGCTTTTGGTGGAGATACGGAGTATATTATATGTGGCGGTGCTCATCTTGGCATTCAGTATATCAAAGAATTTCGAAGTTTTGGGATTGAGATATTAAATGGCTATGGGACTACAGAATGTGCGCCATGTGCAGCAGTCAATCGTAATTTTTATCATAAAGATGGATCTGTAGGAGTGGCGGTCCCCGGCATTCAAATGAAGATTGGAGAAGATGGTGAGGTATTCATCAAGGGACCTATTGTTATGATGGGATATTATAAAGATGATAATGCTACCAATGAAGTATTGAATGATGGATGGTATGCCACAGGAGATTTAGGTTTTGTTGATGAAGAGGGATTTCTTACTTTAACAGGACGGAAAAAGAATCTGATTATTTTGAGTAATGGAGAAAATGTATCTCCGGAAGAATTGGAGTCAGACTTTCTAAAGTATGAAGCTGTACAGGAGGTTCTTGTATATGAACAGAACCAAACGATAGTAGCGGAGATTTATCCGGATATAGATTATCTGAAGGAAATTGTTAGTGATGGGGATATTCAGGAATACTTTGATAAAATTCGCA
Source organism: Coprococcus sp. (assembly GCA_051879755.1). GTDB lineage: Bacteria > Bacillota > Clostridia > Lachnospirales > Lachnospiraceae > Coprococcus. The sequence goes on from JBJEMQ010000250.1 coordinate 1,474, forward strand.
GAGAAGTAAATCGTAACCGACCAATTTATAAACAGGTGGGAGAGGTTTTTCTGCGCGATTATGAATTCCCGAAGAACACAAGTAAGAAAATTTTACGATATTAGGAGAAAGGATACATTATGTTAGAAAAAGTTATTGATATTTTATCAGAATTTACAATGTTGGAGAAGGAAAAAATAACAAAAGATTCAAGGCTTGTTAATGACTTAGGCTTAAATTCTCTGGATGTTGTTAATGTGGTAGTGGCATTTGAGGAAGAATTCACTATTGAGATACCGGATTCGAAGATAAAGGAACTGGTTACAGTAGGGGATATTGAGGAATATCTGGAAAAATATGTATAGAGTATATTTATCTCCGACTGAGATAAAAGCCTCCGGCGCATCTCGCCATCAATAACGCCGAGGCGTTATTGATTTAAACAAGAAGAGAAAATAATCTGGCAAATAAGCGCACGAACCGAATAGAAAACGAAGCGTGTCTTGCGTTATATCATGTCGTCTGACGACTCCATGTGGGCATTCGCATTATGCCGGCTTGTGCAAGCACAGCCGTCGCAATGCTCATTATATCATATGGGAATATGGCGTACGGATAGAAAGATAAAAAAGTTGCCAACTATTACTTGACAGAAACGCCTTCGACTACTCGGTTGCAGAATTTATTTATATGCGATATAATCTGAACAGACTGTAGATTTTACATATTTGGCAGAGGTTTCGTCAAATGCATACCATCGGGCCTGACTTTCGACTCAATGGTATGCATTTTTATGAATATGAAATCTGGGATTATTTTCAGACAATAGAAGGCAGGTTTGAAACAAATGAAAAACAAAACCTTTTGGGCTAGTATCAAGTGTGCATGCAGCGGCTTGGTTTACGCGATAAAAACAGAGAAAAATTTTAAATATTATTTTGTCATTGCCTTTGTTTTTTTGGCTCTGAATTTGTTTTGTAACATAAACTTTGCCGGATATCTGGCATACTTTATTACGGTCGGCGGAGTCTTTTCCTCGGAGTGCATCAATACTTCTATTGAGCACATTGTGGATATGCAGGACACCAATATCCGACCGGAAATTAAATGGATCAAAGACATGGCTGCGGCTGCTGTATTGTGTTGGGGATTCGCATTTTTTGCCTGCGAGCTTTACAGTATCGGAGGTGCATTATGTCTGTTCTGACAATGTACGTTACCATGTCCTCCGTCATTTTCGGTGGTATTGCAAATATGCTGTTTTGTAAAACAGCTTTTTATAAAAGGCATAATGCACCAATTGATTTTGGAAAAACCTATAAAAATAAACGAATATTTGGAGAAAACAAAACCTGGATTGGTTTTGGCGGAATGATATTGTTTTGCATTATAGGACAGCTTCTGTCCGGATTTCTGTGTCAAGAGTTTTCACTGGAAAACCAGTTGTACGATCATCACACTAATACTGTAGGATGGAATCTGGCGTTGGGAGCAGTTTTCGGATTTATCTATATGCTGTTTGAATTACCGAATAGTTTTATCAAGAGAAGACTGGAAATAAAACCGGGGGAAACAACAAATCTCTTTTTCTTTGTTTTTGACCAGATTGACAGCTTAATCGGTGTGATGCTTGTGCTTTTTTTTACATCTGATATTACCTTTGTGGGATATCTGTGTTATGTAGGCTTGGGAGGACTGACACATATCCTGGTAAATTTACTGTTATATAAGTTACGTGTGAGGAAACATTTATGAAAAAAATGTGGATTGGATGTTATAATAAATCCGTGATTCTTACCTATATCGGAGTGGCTTTTGCGGTGATAGGAATGCTTTACGTGACTGGTACCGTGCCTGCAGAAAGCGGGGACCGGTTTGATGTAGCCATGATTTGTCTGATTCTCTCCGGAATCTGTGATTTGTTTGATGGATTTATTGCAAGAAAATGTAAACGAAATAATCTGGAAAAGCGATTCGGCGTGCAGATTGACTCCCTGGCCGATGTGATTTCTTTTCTCGTTTTTCCGATTGTTCTCTTGATTCAGTTTCATCGGGAGTCCTATGGCGAGCAGGTGCTTACCTATGTTTTTGCACTCCTTTATGTTTTGTGCGGAGTCATTCGTCTGGCTTGGTTTAATTCCCATGTGGAAGAAACGGAAAATCGCTATTATGAGGGACTTCCGGTCACCTATATGGCATTAATTCTTCCGGTCTATTATGCGATTGGCAAGATTTTTGCATTTCCCGGATTTTGTATGGGACTCTTCTTCCTGTTCCCCATAGTCTCCGTTTTGTTTATCTTAAACGTCAAAATCAAAAAGCCGGGTGGAATATGGTATCTTTTTTTTAGTGTGTTGGCAATTGGGACAAGTGCCGTGATTTTGTGTATGTAGGAGAAAAATGATGTTAAAACGTTTGCATATTTATTTTAAGGAAATGTACCCGATTATCCCGCGGTTATTGCTGGGTTATCTGGTTTTTGCGGAGATTTATTTTATTGTACTGCTCAATCACGGAGCCACAGTGCAGCTTAATAATGGGCTGTCGGTATTATTTCCCGTCGAGAATTTAGTAGATGGAAATCTCGTTTCGATGTCGAAAACCATACCTCTTGGAATTGAGGAGCTGGTTTGCGGATTTACCGTATTCAGCTTTCTTTGCTGGCTTCGAATCGCGGATGATTTTAAAGATTACGAGCTGGACTGCCGACTGTTTCCAAGCCGTCCCCTGCCTTCCGGCAGAGTGACAAAAAAAGATTTGAAAATATTTGTGTCTATATTGATTACGGTAACGCTGTTACTCAATCTGATTTTTATGCCGAACTTCCTTTTCTGCGTGATTTTATATACATATGGAAGTCTGATGGCCGTATGGTTTTTTCAAAAGCATAAAATCCAGAATTCTTTGCCGAAAGCCCTGGTGACCCATAATCCGGTACAGATGATTATGAACATCTACATCATCTCCTTTGTCATCATTAAGTTCAAACCATTTATCCCGGTGATTGATTTGTATAATGTGATGGCGGTTTTTACCTTATATTTTCCTGCGTTTATATGGGAAATCTCAAGGAAATTGCGGGCACCGGAGGATGAAACCGAGTACGTTACCTATAGTAAGCTGTTTGGAGTGAAGAAGCCAACCACAATGATTGAAATTGTGACCATTGTGGATATTATCACGAACATGATTCTGGTTTGGAACTTGAACCGATACGCTGTCATTGCGCTGGGATTGAATACTCTGTGGATGACAATAAAATTTGAACAATTTAAGAAGGACCCAAAGCGATTCAAAATTGTGGATAAGGTAGAGATTTATACGTATATCCAGGAATCCATGATGATTCTAACGGTTGTCTTATATCTGATGGTAGGAAAATTGTAGGAAGGATACGTGATGAAAGCAGAAAATTTGATTTTATTACAACAGAATCACTTCCGGGTACCACAATTTATGATTGTGAATGGGACAGACTGGAACGAGTCGGATTTATTTGAGGCTCAATCCTATGCGGTACGTTCCTCCTTTGATGCAGAGGATTCGGCGAAACAATCCTATGCCGGACAATTCAAGACCTTGCTTTATGTCAAGCGTCAGGATATTAGAAAAGCTGTTTACGAAGTTCGTGAAAGCTATGAAAATTGTCTGGAATATGATTCGAAATCGGCACATCACAACGGTAAAGTCATTATTCAGGAAATGATTGATGCGGATTATTCAGGCGTAATCTTCACCGCAAACCCGATGGGAATCTTAAATGAAATCGTAGTTGTCGTCGGAAAAGGGATAGGTTGTCAGGTCGTGGAGGACAAAATAGGCACTACATCCTATTACTACAACACCGATGACGCCCTGTTCTATCAGGAACAGACCGATGACTCGCCTCTTTTGCAAGACTCTCTTTTTGAAGAACTGATAACGATTGCAAAAAAGATTCAGCAATTGTTTCAAAGACCGATGGATATCGAATATTGTATCAAAGACGATACGGTATATGTGCTGCAGGCAAGACCGATTACAACTCTAAGGAATCAGTCGCCAATTATCTTGGATAACAGCAACATTGTAGAAAGCTATCCGGGTGTCAGTCTGCCACTAACCCAGAGTTTTGTGAAAGAAATCTATTATAAGGTTTTCCGGTATTGCATTTTACATCTCAGTAAAGATGAGAATCTGGTAAATGATCTGGATACCGGTTTAAGGGACATGGTGGATGTGGCAAATAACCGCATCTACTACCGGATTTCCAACTGGTACTCCGTATTAAATCTGTTGCCATTCAGCAGGAAAATCATAGGCATCTGGCAGGATATGCTGGGCGTAGAAAATAAAGAGGTGCATCTTTCTGCCAAAAAGGTAAGTGTAAAAACTAAGATTCAGATTATACGTTCTTTTATTGGACTGCTTACCAATACACCAAAGAAAATGGACGAACTGAATGCCTTTTTTTCCTCTCAGATTACAGAGTATCGCAAGCGGCTGGATGCCTTAAACACTGTGGATTCGCTTCTGGAATTGTATGAGGAAATCAAGGAAGAGTTGGTTCAGAGATGGGATATTACGCTGGTAAATGATATGTATACATTTATCTATACGCATCTTGCAGGCGGAAAAAATAAACAAAATATTGGAAACATCAAAAATTTAGAAAGCATGAAGCCGTTAGTGGCTTTGACAAAGCTAAAAAAAACAGCAAATCAATATGGCTTTGCCGGCGAAGAGTATCTGAAAGAACGAAAACAGTATATTGATGAGTACGGTGACCGGGGTCTCCATGAATTAAAGCTGGAGACAAAAACATATCGGACCAATCCGGAATTATTGGATGACTATATTAGAAATAATGACTTTTCTTTTACGGAAGAAAAGGAAGAAGTTTCAGGAAATCTATTTGTCCGTCGTGCAAAGACAGGAATTAAAAACAGGGAAATATCCCGCATGAACCGAAGCAAAATATTCGGATTGACGAGGGATATTTTTCGAAAAATCGGAGAGCTTTTCGTGGAACAGCATAAGATTATGGACAGTGAAGACATCTTCTATCTGACCATTCCGGAGATAAAAAGCTTTGATTTGCAGCCGGTTAATCTTCCGGAGAAAAAGCTCGCCATCGAAAACAGCAAACAAGTGCCGGATTACAGCCGACTGGTCTTTGACGAAAGGATTATAGACAAACATATAAACGGATTCTGTAAGCTCCTTTCAGCAGATTGCCTGTATGGCATAGGAACCTCGTCGGGCTGTGCAGACGGTGAAGTCTATGTGGTGGATGACGTCAGCGACTTAAATGCTATACCAAAAGGGAAAATACTGGTCACGAAGACCACCGACCCGGGCTGGGTCTTTCTGATTAAAAACGCAACAGCCATTATATCGGAAAAAGGTTCTCTGCTTAGCCATACTGCGATTATCACAAGAGAACTGCAAAAACCGTCTGTTGTCAATGTAAAAAATGCTACCGTTACATTGAAAAACGGTATGCGTGTGTTAGTGGATGGCAGCCGGGGAATCGTCCAGATTCTTGAATGGTAATCAATTCGGATTAAAGGAAATAGGTGATGGTATGGGTGAATGTATTCTTGTGAAAACAGAAAAAGAGAAAAGACTGTTTTTATCACTACCACAAAAATTATATAAGCGAAAAGAGTGTACGCAGGACATCGAAACGGAAAAACAGCTGCTAAACGGCACGCATCCATTAAGTGCGCAGGTGGAACTGTATCCCTATATCTATGTGGAAAACGATGCTGTGATATGCCGATGTATCCTAACCTATTACAAAGAAGATTCCTTTGCATATATTGGTTTCTTCGAAAGTATCAATAATCAGGAATGTGCATCTGCGATGCTGCAGGAAGTGAGCCAAAAGGCCAAGTCTGATGGAAAGCAGGCCCTTGTCGGCCCATATGATGTGTCCTTCTGGATTAAATACCGTTTCAAATGCAATCATTTTGATTCTGTTTACACCTGCGAGCCTTCGAACAAAAGCTATTATCCGAAAATGTGGGAACGCATGGGCTTTGAGGTGACAGATACCTATTATTCCAATCAGATCCGAATTCCGCAAAAAGAGGATCAAAATGAGAAATGTAAACGACGGCTGGAAAAGTTTTTGCAGGCGGGGTATGTGATTCAGTCTCCACACAAGAAGGATTTTCAAAAGTGCCTGGGAGAAATTTATGAACTATTGATTCAACTGTATCGCACTTTTCCGGGATTTAAAGAGATTACAAAGAAACAATTTGTAGAACTTTATA
>JBJEMQ010000251.1:0-1944 GCA_051879755.1 Coprococcus sp.
CAAACACCTTTTGTCCTTTTGTACTTTTTTTCTTTGCCAAAAGCGGTGTTATATCTGCATTAGGATATTTTGCATATACTACAGCATCTTTTTTACTTCGAAGCTTACCCTCTTTAGCATAATCATCCAAACAAATTTGTTCCTTAATAACCGTTTCCTCAAGTATTTCTTCATCATCCAACAAAAAATCTATGCTCACATTAAGCACTTTGGATAATGTACGAAGATTATCTATATCAGGAATTCCCTTTCCCTCTTGTGTCAAGTAGTTGACAACATTTTCTTAAACTTTTTCTTCCTCTCCATTATATCAGCTTTTGACAGATAATCTACCAAAAGCTGATACAATCTTCCTCAATGCTTAGTTGCTTCTGTTAGAGAACTTCCATCTTAATTCTATGGTCTTGTCTGCATAGACCACAATTCTTTCAAGCAGTGCATCCAGCAACTCATCCGTAATCTCTGTCACCTCTGAATTACCTTCTAAGAACTTTAAGCCACTGTTATCCGATGGTTTCCGGTTCTCCAGTACAAAGACTGCTTCTTTCTGTGCTTCAATCTTTTCTTTAATACCTGAAATCATTACTTCATAAGATTTCTTCTGCATTAGATAGGTTTCTTTGTCTGTAAGTCCCTTGACATAAGACTCATAAGCGGTACGAAGCTCCAGTTCCAGCCTCCTGAGTGTATCTTCTGCCATATTAAGGCGTTGCTTTGCCCCACGAATACGCTCATTCTGCTGTTCCTTTTCTTTATCTAACAATGTCTTAAGCCTTGCAAGCTCAGATATGTGTCTGGACAATTCACCTTTTATGATACTATCCAAATCTGTCACAAGCACTCTGTGGACACAGTTGTTTTTCTTACTGTAGTTTACTTCACAGTTAAAGAATCTCTTACCCAGACGATCCATATGATAAATCATGTTCCTGCCGCAACAGTCACAGACCACCCTCCCGGTATAAACAGATGCCCTTTTTCCTTTTGGCGTAAACGCCTCCGGCACTTTTCCCTTCATCGCCTGCACCTGCTCATACATCTCTCTTGACACAAGTGCTTCGTGATGGTTTGGTATCCTCTTCCACTCGTTTTGCGGTAACATCTGTTTTCTTCCGGAACCCACTTCTTTCACACGGGACTTTCCATAAACAAAAGTACCAATGTACATCTCATTATTCAGGATGGAATTTACCTTATAATCTGTCCACAGGGGAGAATCGCCCTTGGTATACATATTTGCATAAGTCCCCTTCCTTCTGTGATATGCCGCCGGAGTATCAATACCCTCATTATTTAGGATTCTGACAATGCCTGCAATGCTCTCTCCTCCGGTGCGAAGGGTAAATATACGCTTCACAATGGCTGCAGCCTCCTCATCCACCAAAAGCTCATAAGCGTTATCCTTGGATTTCAGATAGCCGAACGGGGCACAAATCCCGATAAACATTCCCTTATCTTTTCTTGCCATAACTGCCGTTGATACCTTCTGCGACAAGTCCTTGCTGTAAAAATCATACAGCAGGGATTTAAACTGCACATCTATGTCAGCGATACCACCCACAAAATCCTTGCTGTCATAATTATCATTAATAGCAATAAAGCGGATTCCCATAAAAGGAAATATCTGCTCGATATACTTCCCCGTTTCCAGATAGTTTCGCGCAAATCGGGACATATCCTTTACAATGATACAGTCCACCCTCTGCTCCTTTACCATTTCAAGAAGTTCCTGCATTCCCGGACGGTTCATGTTGGTGCCTGAATAACCGTCATCACACTTCTCCATCACATGCATGGTTCGTAAATCCTCATGGGCACTGATATACTCCCTGATCATTCTACGCTGACTGGTAATACTGTTACTTTCATCCACATTCACATCATCCTCCAAGGATAATCTTAAATACATAACAAGATTAGACATCGCTCCTGCCTCCTTCATTC
>JBJEMQ010000252.1:0-7702 GCA_051879755.1 Coprococcus sp.
AGTGCCCTTATGACACGTTTTACATTATTTGGGTGTATCTTTTCGGCAGAAGCCTTGTCTATATCTGCAAGCATGGCATGAAGATATTCATTTCCATTAAGAGCAGCACACCTTGCAAGCTCTTCACGATACGCCATGTCATCATCATTTTCTTCAAATTGAATATCGTACAGGAGTGCCTGGATATAAAAGCCTGTCCCTCCCACTATTATCGGAATATGTTCATGTGAATATATGTTTTCCATAGCGGATAATGCCATCTGTTTAAAAATGACAACATTGAAATTATCTGATGGATCAAGAACATCTATAAGATAATGAGGTACACCGCACATTTCTTCCGGTTTTATTTTTGCTGTACCGATATTCATTTTTCTATACACCTGCATAGAGTCAGCAGATATTATCTCACCACCTATATTTTTTGCAAGTGAAATGGATAAATCTGTTTTTCCTACAGCTGTTGGTCCTGTCAAAATAACAAGCGGTTTTTTATCCATGTATTTATACCTCTTTTTATTATTTATACAATTCGTTTAAATTTCTTTTCTATGTCACTTTCCGTCATGGATATTATGGTTGGACGGCCATGAGGGCATGTATAAGGATTTTCCAAAGACATAAGCTGTGTTATAAGAGCATCGGCTTCATCAAAGCTCATATTGGTATTTCCTTTTATGGCAGCCTTACATGCCATAGTTGATAATTTGCTTATAAATATATCAATTGTTGTCTTTTTGGTATCTTCCGAAAGCTCTCCGATAAAATCAATAAAAAGCTCCCGACCGTCTAATCCAAAAAGGTTTGCAGGAACTGCATTAAGCTTATATTCATTATCCCCAAATGCTTCTAGCTGATAACCTAAAGCCTCAAACAGTTCTACATTGTTTTTGAGAAAGTCTATTTCAGCAGCGCTTAATGTTACAACTGCAGGCGGCATCAGATATTGCGATATGATTTTCTTGGAGTTATAATTTGCCATCAGCTCTTCAAATTTTACTTTCTCATGTGCTGCATGCTGGTCCATAATAAACAGTTTATTTTCATATTCTATAAGCCAATAAGTTCTAAATAGCTGACCTATTATGCGATGTTTAGTTTTAGCCTTTGGGGTAAGAAACTGCTCAGTAAAAAGACTTTCCTGAGTATAGGTTTCTTTATTTGAATCAGACTGTACTTGCTGTCTTTCAGGCTGTGCTTCATCCGGAGCATGTTGTACTTGCTGCCTTTCAGGTTGTGATTCATCCGGAACAGACTGTTCTTTCTTTTGTATCAGTTGTTCTTCTTTCTGCATCTTAACAGTGGGCATATAATTCCCGATACTTTCTGCCAATATATTTGATACAGTTTTTTCTTCCGGTACCATATTATTTGCAGTAGTTCTCTCAGAGTTAAGAATTTTATTTTTCGGTGTTATATTTTCTGTAGTAGTATTCAAAGAGACTTTCGGCTGTGCCGGTACAATCTTCTCAAGAGAAGTTGGTTTTGTGGTAAGTTCGGCTTTCCTTCTGTTTACTTCAAAAGGTTCCGGATTTTTACCAATATTACGTTTAGAAGGCGGTATAACAGGCTTATCCTTATCCGGCTGTGAAGAAGGTATAAGCTCTTTAAATAGCAGAGACTGTCGTATGGTATTATAGGTAATTTCATAAATATCCTGCTCATTTTCAAATTTGAGTTCCATTTTGGTAGGGTGAACATTTACATCTATAAGCTCCGGTTTTATATCGAAGTTTAATACTGTAAATGGAAACTTATGTACCATAACAAATGTTCTGAAAGCATCTTCTATAGCCTTAGTTATTGCCCTGCACTTTACATAACGTTGATTAACATAATAGTCTTCAAAGCTTCTGTTTCCTCTGGAGATACACGGTCTTGCTACATAACCATGTATGCGGAGAAAATCATTTGAATTGTCTACTTCAAGTATATTTGAAGTAATATCTTTACCATATATATGATATATTATATCTTTTAGTTTTCCGTTTCCGGATGTAAACAGCTTGTCTGTACCATTTACAATAAGCTTAAACGAAATCTCAGGATGGGACATACTTATTCTGCATACCAGATCATATATATATGACATTTCTGTTGATGCTGATTTCATATATTTTTTCCTGGCCGGTGTATTATAAAAAAGATTGCGCACTATGATGGTTGTACCATCGGGACATCCTATCTGGCTATTATCTATTTCTTTGCCACCATGTATCTGATAACGTATTCCGGTAATAGAATTCTTTGTTTTTGTTATCATCTCCACTTGTGCTACTGCTGCTATACTCGACAGCGCTTCACCTCTAAAACCAAGTGAGGATATACGGAGCAAATCCTCTGCTGTAATCAGCTTGCTTGTAGCGTGACGGAGAAATGCTTTTGCAACCTCACTTTCAGATATTCCACAGCCGTTGTCTGTGATTCTGATAAGCGAAAGGCCGCCTTCCTTTATCTCTACAGTTATGGCAGTTGCTCCGGAATCAATGGAATTTTCTACAAGCTCTTTTACAACTGAGCTTGGTCTTTCTATTACTTCTCCTGCTGCTATCTTATCTATTGTATCTGCATCTAATACCCTTATCATATCTGGTGCTCCTTTAATATCCTGACTACCTTTAAAATGATATTATGGCTGATAATATCATTTTAGTGTACTTGGTTGAATTTATTTAAGTCTTTCCTGTACTTCATTTATATAAAGTAATGCTTTCATTGGTGTCATATTGGATAAATCCATATTTTTTATTTCTTCTATTATTTGTCCTTCTTCAAACGAAGCAAACATGGACATCTGTGTAGTTTCTGCCTGCTTAGGAGCTTTAAATTCATTTGAAATCTTAATATTTTTAAGCTTATCTGTTATATCCTCGTCTATAAGCTGATTACATATTTCATTTGCCCTGTTTATCACTAAATCAGGTACACCTGCCAGCTTTGCTACCTGTATACCATAGCTTCTGTCAGCTCCGCCTTTTACAATCTTACGCAGAAATACAATATCGTCTCCCTGCTCTTTAACCGCAATACAGTAGTTATTTACAGATGAAAGCTTGCCTTCAAGCTCTGTAAGCTCATGATAATGAGTTGCAAATAAGGTCTTTGCTCCAAGCAGCTCACGATTACTTATATATTCAACTACAGCCCATGCAATTGAAAGACCATCATAGGTACTCGTACCTCTTCCTATTTCATCCAGTATAAGAAGACTGTTTTTTGTCGCATTCCGCAATATATTGGCAACTTCACTCATTTCAACCATAAAAGTAGACTGACCCGATGCCAAATCATCTGATGCACCAACTCTTGTAAATATTCTGTCACATATCCCTATGTCAGCATATGAGGCAGGAACAAAACTTCCTATCTGTGCCATAAGTACTATGAGGGCTGTCTGTCTCATATATGTCGATTTGCCCGCCATGTTAGGACCTGTTATAATTGAAATTCTGCTTTCGTAATTATTCAGATATGTGTCATTGACAATAAAACTGTCATTATTTAACATTTTTTCCACAACAGGATGTCTGCCATCTTTTATGTCAATAATTCCTTCATTGTTTATGATTGGTCTTATATAACCATTTGCTACAGCGACATAGGAAAGGCTTGCCATAGCATCGAGTAATGATATATATTTAGCTGTTTTCTGAACACGAAGCAGCTCTCCTGCCAACTTATCACGAAGTGCCACATATGTTTCATATTCCAAAGCTACCAGCTTGTCTGATGAGCCAAGAATTGAACCTGCAAGATTATCCAGTTCTTCCGAAGTATAGCGTTCAGCATTTGCAAGCGTCTGTTTTCTTATAAAATGTGGCGGAACAAGATCCTTGTATGAATTTGTTACTTCAAAATAATATCCAAATACTTTGTTAAACTTTATCTTGAGGTTTTTAATTCCTGTAGAATTCCGTTCTTTTTCCTCCAAATCCATAAGCCATTTTTTTCCGTCTGTGCGGGCATTTTTCAATGTATCAATATCTTCGAGATATCCATCCTTGAAGATACCGCCTTCGCGGATAAGAATAGGCGGGTCATCATTTATTGAACATTCAAGTAGTTCATAGATATCCTGAAGTTCGTCGATATTCTCATATATCTCCTGTAACAGTCCTCCTTTGAATTCACTTAACAGTTGTTTAATATATGGGAGAAGCTGTATAGATGTCTTAAATGCTATAAGATCTCTTGGATTGGCTGAACGAAGGGAAATCCTTGTCATCAGTCTTTCCAAATCATATATAGAATTGAGGTATTCCCGTATCTCATCTCTTGTTATTATATTATTATTAAGCTGTTCTACAGCATCAAGACGTGCATTTATCTCATCAATGGATATAAGTGGCTGCTCTATCATATTACGAAGTCTTCTGGCACCCATGGCTGTCTTTGTTTTATCAAGTACCCATAAAAGAGAACCACGTTTTTGCTTATCACGAAGAGTTTCGGTAAGCTCAAGATTCCTTCTTGTAGAACTATCCAGTATCATAAAATCATCTATGGAATATATAGTTATATGATTGATATGGTCTAAAGAATTCTTCTGGGTATTGTGAAGATATTGCAACAATGCTCCGGTTGCTGTTACAAGGTCGTCAAAATCATGAAGACCAAGTCCGTCCAGATTACTTACATGAAACTGTCTCTTGATAGCATCTTCACATACATGTCTGTCAAAATAATGCTCCGGTGCTTCCGATATGGATATTTTCATTCTTTCCGTCATATATTCAAAATCTAATGAGCATGTCATGAATACATCATTTCCTATAATCTCAGAAGGTGCGTATTTATTTATTTCATCATATAGCTTCTGACATGAGGAAATATGGGATGCCAAAAATTCTCCTGTTGTTATATCAACAACTGACAGACCATAACTGTCATTTGCACCATATATACACATGAGATAGTTATTCTTGCTTTCTTCTAATATAGCCTGGGACATATTTGTTCCAGGTGTTACAACTCGTATAACCTCACGTCTGACTATTCCCTTTGCCTGCTTTGGGTCCTCCACCTGTTCACATATAGCAACCTTGTAACCATTTTCAATAAGTTTATTTAAATATGTGTCGCAGGCATGATAAGGAACACCACACATAGGTGCACGTTCCTCCTGACCACAATCCCTGCCGGTAAGTGTTATTTCAAGTACCTTGGATGCTGTCAGGGCATCCTCAAAAAACATTTCGTAAAAATCGCCCAATCTATAGAAAAGTATACAGTCTTTATACTGTTCCTTTACTTCCATATATTGCTGCATCATTGGTGTTAATGCTGCCACTTTTATACCTCATCTTCTTTTAATCTGCCAATAAAATAAAATCCTTTACATTCTACCAGTTCTACATCTACGATATGTCCTATCAGGCTGTTGCATCCTTCAAAATGAACCAACAGATTATTTGACAGTCGTCCTGTCAAAAGCCCATCATTATACTCACTGATTCCTTCAACGAGAACAGGAAGTGTTTTACCTTTGAATGTTTGTGTTATCTCAGCGCTTATTTCCTGCACTCGCTTGAACAGTCTGTTATATCTGTCATTTATTTCTTCCTTTGTTGCTCCATTTTCCATTGAGGCAGCAGGTGTTCCCGTACGTTTGGAATAGATAAATGTAAAGGCTGTATCATAGCGTACTTTTTCTACAACATCCAGGGTATCAAGAAAATCTTCTTCTGTTTCACCGGGAAAGCCTACGATGATATCTGCTGTAATAGATACATCAGGAATATGGGCTCTTATTTTCTCTACAAGTGCAAGATAATCTTCTTTGGTATAGTGTCTGTTCATTGCTTTAAGAATTCTTGACGAGCCTGACTGCAAAGGCAGATGAATATGACGGCATACCTTTGGATTCCTTGCAATAACCTCTATAAGGTCATCTGACAGGTCCTTCGGATGAGGTGTCATAAAACGCACACGTTCTATTCCATCTATCTGGCATACTTTTTCAAGAAGCTCTGCAAATGTGACCTTTTCAGGAAGATTTTTTCCATAAGAATTCACATTCTGACCAAGCAGCATGACTTCTACTACACCGTCAGCCGCCAATGCTTTTATTTCATCTATTATATCATAAGGACTGCGGCTTCTTTCCCGACCACGTACATAAGGAACTATACAGTATGTGCAGAAATTGTTGCATCCGAACATGATATTTACACCTGATTTGAATGGAAATTCCCTTGTGGCAGGTAAATCTTCTACTACCATATCTGTATCTTTCCATATATCAATAACAGGACTGTCTGAAGCTATACGGTTATAATAAATCTCAGCAAGCTTATATACATTGTGGGTACCAAATACAATATCTACAAATTTATATTTGGTGCGTATAGTTTCTACTACTTCCTGTTCCTGCATCATACATCCACATAAAGCAATCATCATGTCAGGATTTGATTTCTTTGTATGTTTAAGGATACCCAGATGACCATATACTTTTCTGTTAGCATTTTCTCTTACTGTACATGTATTATATATAACAAAATCAGCATTTTCTGAATCTGTTTTTTCATATCCCATCTGTTCAAGTATACCCAGAAGCTTTTCTGAATCCCTTACATTCATCTGACATCCAAAAGTATTTACAGAACATGTAAGAGGTCTTCCGAGTTCCTTTGATTTATTTATCACATATTCTCTGTTTTTCTTTATAAAATAATATTGTCTGAAGGGCTCTTTATCAGGTGCAGGACCGCTTATATCTATATCTTCCATCACCCTGTCCAGTTCCTTTAGATTATTTATCTCCATACAAATTCTCCGTTTATTGATATTTATTTATAATGTTATCCAGCTTACTTCTTGTCTCGGCTGCTTTATTGCCTGTTTGTTCTATTTTCAATGCAGCAGCTATCTCAGAAAGGTCATTTGCTTCATATAACGCCAGATTATCTATATAAGCCGGATCCTCTTCAAAGTAAACCTTAAGCGCACGCATTGTATCTTTATATCCAAGCATTTTTCTGAATTTAACTGCATCTTTTGTAAAATTTAAAGTACCATCAAGAGTATCACCAAGATTTACACTTGGATATATCTCTATAAATGATACATCCGTATATCTTGACAAATCTTTCCTGCTATCCTTATTCAGTCCGCAGACAATAATGTTATTTAGATTATTTTGGTCATACAAAGGGGCAACAGGTATATTGTCGGATAATCCGCCGTCAGTAAGTTCCATTCCTTCAAAGCTTACACTTTCATATAAAAGGGGCATAGCTGATGAAGCTGTAATAATTGTTTTTATCTGTTCGCGTTCGTAATCGTTTATATGCATATATCTCGATTTATTTATTTCACCATCTTTGTATGTAGCATTTACATATACATCTATTTTGCCGGTATAAAATCTTCCGAAATCAATATATTTGTCTACAAGCTTAAGCATTTCATTTCGTGACATGAATCCCGTTTTATCATTAAACAGTAAATCTATATCAGGTGAAAATACTGTATGCATATTTATTTCAGACCAGCATTTTTCAGCAAGTTCATAATCGTTCATTGTAAAGAGCAGTGCATTTAGCGCTCCTATAGATGCTCCTGACATAGCTGTGATTTTGTCAAACAGACCATATTCAATAAGTGCTTTATAGACACCTAACTGATATGCACCTTTTCCGCCACCGCCACCAAGACATAATCCAAAGCTGTGGTTAAGCTTATCTTCTTTTGTAGTTTG
>JBJEMQ010000253.1:0-1937 GCA_051879755.1 Coprococcus sp.
GCAGGTAGAGCAGTATGAAAAGGAATTAGGTAAGGTGCTTCCTAAGCTAAAAAATTTGAAGAAAATATGGATTACTGGTGATTATGGATGCGAATGGAAAAGTATAGATTTTCTTAAAAGGTGTGAACAGATAGAAGAAATATCATTTACGCGGTTTAAGGCAACAGATTATTCAGTTTTAAAGAAATGTAAATCTTTAAGAAGGATATCGCTTTTGGGGTCGAATGTAACATCGGCAAGAGACCTTATAAGAATTGAAAAATTGGAGAATTTATCTGTGCGCAATACGCCATTGGCAGAAAATCCGGAGGAAGTCAAGAAACTGGAGATGGCATATCCTAATGCAGAAATAAAATATTAAGCAGATGAGAGCGATAAATATTGCAGGCAGAATATTCTGAGCAATGGGAGAAAATAACTCCAGATACGGCAAGCTTAGTTGTGTGCTGAAAAAATGATATAGGGCAGATGCAAACGCCATAAATGACATTTGCATCTATAGAGGAGCTTATTTGCTAACAAGCTCCTCTATCATATTTATTATGATTCCTGTAGAGTCAGCAAGGCTGCTTTTTTCCATTGTTGATATATATTTATTTCTATTGTTATAGACTTCATCAATAGCCGAAAATAAAGTTTCTTTATTAAGTTCCTCTTCCTTTATAACATAGCTGTAACCGCTCTTTTTAAAAGAATCTGCATTAAGTATCTGGTCACCACGACTGGCGGCGGCAGAAAGAGGGATAAGAATGTTAGGCTTTCTAAGGGCAAGAAGCTCACATATAGCATTTGCGCCGGCTCTTGATATGATAATATCGCAAAGTGCCAGCATGCTGCTGAGCTCCTTTTTTACATACTCAAATTGAACATAGCCGGATTTATTTTCTAATGAAGAGTCAAGGTTATCCTTCCCACACAGATGAATAATGTTGAACTTTGTAAGTAATTCATCAAGGTTTGCACGTATGGCATTGTTTATAACTATGCTTCCGGAGCTTCCGCCAACTACCATTAATACCGGCTTTTGTGTTGTGAATCCACAATAATTATAAGCAAATGCAGCATCGCCATTAAACAATTCCTGTCTTATAGGAGTACCGGTAACAACAGCTTTATTTTCAGGAAACAGTTCTTTTGTCTCAGGAAAATTACAGCATACCTTTGTGGCTTTTGGAAGAGCCAGTTTGTTTGCAAGTCCGGGTGTCATGTCTGACTCATGAATAATAACAGGTTTACCTATAGAGTGTGCTGCAAATACGACAGGAACAGTGACAAAGCCTCCTTTTGAAAATACTATGTCAGGTTGAAGCTCTTTGAGAAGTTTCTTAGCTTCATGCATACCCTTAAGTACACGAAAAGGATCAGAGAAATTCTTCATGGAGAAATATCTTCTCAGCTTGCCGGAGGATATGCCATGATAGGGAATGCCAATATCCTCAATAAGCTTTTTTTCCATTCCGTCATAAGAGCCAATATAATGTATATCATAGTTCAATTTCTTAAGCTCAGGAATAAGCGCCATATTTGGTGTAACATGACCGGCTGTTCCGCCACCGGTCAGAACAATTCGTTTCATTTGATGTACCTCCAATTTATCAAACCAATTTAACTTGCAGTTGCAAGATATTCTTTAAGTGCCTGAGCCAGTTGGTCAGGACAGGAGGTTGGCTTGAGACCACAGGTTGTACCTTCAAGCTTTTTAATAACTTCTTCCGGACTCATACCTTCTACTAATGAAGAGATACCTTTCAAATTACCATTGCAGCCTCCTTGAAATTTTACATTTGTGAGCTTACCGTCTTCAACATCAAAGGATATTTCAACAGAGCAAGTGCCTTTTGTCTTATAAACCATAACTATATTCATTCCTTTCCATTAGTTATCAGATTATAGCAGCTGTTTAAAAGCATTTATTATGTATTTTGTAATTATGTCCG
>JBJEMQ010000254.1:0-1937 GCA_051879755.1 Coprococcus sp.
AACCATTTTCCAATTGGTAGGTGGCATACGTGCAGGTATGGGTTATTGCGGTGCAAAGGATATTCCTACATTACATGAGAAGGCTGAATTTGTAAAGATTACGGCCGCTTCTCTTAAGGAAAGTCATCCTCATGATATACATATCACGAAGGAAGCTCCTAATTATAGTGTAGAGTAGACTGGTGATATAGATAATAAGATTACGGAAAAGCACAGCAGGGTTAACTTGCTGTGCTTTTATAAATACCAAAGTATATAAGAGTGGCTGCGTGGGGCAGTCGTTCTTAGTTGAAAATGAGGAACATATGAAGAAGAAGGAATTATTTTTTTTATGGATTGCGATTGCTGCAGCTGTAATTTGTATAGTGAGTGCTATATTAGCATTTAACGTCTCAAATCTGGAAACATTTATATATTGTGCTATATGTTTTGGTTCGATAGCCATAATATTTTTTATTGTTGCAATAGTTATGCTGGTACAAAGAAAAAGGGGCAGGGAGCTGCCGTCATCATATGCTACATTTGCTGTAGTTGACATAATTCTTATGGCATGTATATGTGCATATGCAGTATATAATATAATGACGGATACAAGTGAATGGTTTCCCGGCTTGTTTGGCATCATGATATTGATAACAGTAGTACCTGTTATGCTGGTATGTCTTATTGCAGATGGAATAATATTCCTGATAAGGAAGCATAAAAAAAGCAAACAGTAAAGTACTTTATAAGTTTTCTGCCAGAAAACCTATGACCTTTAGGTGGGTGGTAGTTCACATATTTAATCCGCATATTTTGTGGATGCAGAGGAATGTTGAGGTTTACATAATATGAGATTGTATATGGCACCCATGGAGGGTATAACAGGATATATATATCGAAATACTTATAACAGACATTTTAGGGGTGTGGATAAGTTTTTTACTCCTTTCATCGCACCGGCAAAAGGCAGACCGCTTAGAACAAGAGAACTTAAGGATATACTGCCTGAAAATAACAGGGGACTTAATGTAGTTCCGCAGATATTGACAAATGATGCAGATGATTTTATAAAAACGGCAAAATACTTAAAGGAGTATGGTTATACAGAGGTTAACATAAATCTGGGATGCCCTTCCGGGACGGTTGTATCAAAATGTAAAGGCGCAGGAATGTTATATGATATAGAAAGGCTCGACCATTTTCTATATAATATATATGAAGCAGATATTATGCCTGTATCAATAAAGACACGTATAGGTAAGCTGTTTCCTGAAGAGTTTGAGGATATCATAAGTGTATATAAAAAGTATCCTGTAGCAGAGCTTATTATACATCCACGTATACAGACAGATTACTATAAGAACACACCAAATATGGAAATATTCAAGAGTGGAGTTCGTAATTATGTTATGGCAGGATATACAGAAAAGACTTGCTGTGTAAAAGGGAAAGATATACAGGGGTGTAGAAGTAACGGAAGTAACCATAGTATTGAGGAAATCTGCTATAATGGAGATATAATTGATTTGGAAGGCTATAATTGCTTTGCAAAAGAGTGCCCTGATATACCAGCAATAATGCTTGGAAGAGGCTTAATTGGAAATCCATTTCTTCCGGAAATGATAAAAAAAGAGAGCAAATGTATGGACAGTGCTCAGAGTGATATCATCAGTCATAATGACAATGAGAGGGAAAAGTGTAACCGCCTGAAATCCTTTCACGATGAACTGCTGGAGACATACAGAAGCTCTGATTTAGGTGATAATAATACGCTTTTCAAAATGAAGGAATTGTGGTTATATATGGGAAGTATGTTTACTGAAACTCCGGATGCTGCAAAATATTTAAAACGTATAAAAAAATCTAAGAATATGGAAGAGTATAAGTCATCAGTAAATGACATAATGGGAAGTTTACTTTCTTAGAGTAAAATTATAGTTGGCAAGAAACGTTTA
>JBJEMQ010000255.1:0-7634 GCA_051879755.1 Coprococcus sp.
TTCAGTATTGCATACGCAAAGCGGAGCACACACCGAACGTTCATTTACAGAATTTCCTTTAACAAGGATATGACCTACAACATGAACCTTGATAAGATTTGTTGTTCCCGTTATTCCAAGCGGAACACCTGCTGTTATTACAGTTACCTCACCATTTTTTACATATCCTGCCTGTCTTGCAGCCTCTACTGCATGATCAAACAAATCATCAGTATTTGTCTCTTCTCCTATAACAAGCGGATGAACTCCCCATGATAAATTCAGTTGTCGTGATACCTTTTCAATAGGTGTACATCCTATAATAGGGCAGTCCGGTCTGTATTTTGATATCATACGGGCTGTTTTTCCTGATTTTGTTACTGTTATTATAGCTGCAGCATCCAAATCTATAGCCGTAGTACATGTCGCATGTGAAATTGCACTCGTTACATCAGGATTTTTTATACTCTCTCTATTAAAAAATCTTTTTATATAATCTATATCCTTCTCAGCTCTTTCAGCTATCTTTATCATCGTATGAAGTGCCTTAACAGGATATTTACCGGCTGCTGTCTCACCGGACAACATA
Organism: Coprococcus sp.; assembly: GCA_051879755.1. GTDB lineage: Bacteria > Bacillota > Clostridia > Lachnospirales > Lachnospiraceae > Coprococcus. Next base: position 569 of record JBJEMQ010000255.1, read on the forward strand.
ATCGCACTTGTTCCATCATATATGGCATTTGCTACATCTGTTGCCTCAGCCCTTGTCGGTCTTGGATTCTTCATCATGGAGTCAAGCATCTGCGTAGCAGTAATAACCTGCTTATCTGCATTATACACTTTTTTGATAATCATTTTCTGGATTACAGGAACTTCTTCAAGAGGGATTTCAACTCCCATATCTCCACGGGCTACCATGATGCCATCTGATACTCTTATAATCTCATCAATATTTTCAACACCCTGCATATTCTCTATTTTGGAAATAATATTTATATTATCACATCCATGTTCGTCCAGGATTTTTCTAATCTCCAAAACATCATCCGCCGTTCTGACAAATGAAGCTGCAATAAAATCGAAATCATTTTCAATTCCAAAAATTATATCATCTCTGTCCACATCACTTATATATGGCATAGTAAGATTAACTCTTGGTACATTTACTCCTTTATGATTTGATACAGGTCCTCCATTTTCAACTCGGCATACAATATCTTTATCTGTAACCTCTTCTACTACCATATTGATAAGACCATCATCAATCAAAATGGTGTTTCCTACAGAAACATCATTCACAAGATTTTTGTAAGTAATAGAAACCTTCTCTTCATTTCCTATTATTTCGTCTGTAGTAAGTGTAAACTTCTGTCCCGGTTTAAGCTCTATTTTTCCATTTTCAAAATCACGGACTCTGATTTCAGGCCCCTTTGTATCAAGCAATGTTGCTACAGGAATATTAAGCTCTTCTCTAAGTCTTACTATTCTTTCTTTATTACGCTTATGCTGCGCATGGTCGCCATGTGAAAAATTAAACCTTGCTACATCCATGCCCTCTATCATTAATTTTCTTAAAACCTCGTCGTCATCTGTTGCAGGTCCTAACGTACATATTATTTTAGTCTTTCTCATAAATCCTCCCAAGCATTTCTTGCTGTTATATTATTTTTGTAATCATCCGGAACAAAACGCATTTTCACGATTATTTCTGAATAATTATATCTCTGAATTAATTATTATGTTGATTATAGTCATGATAGCCTCCAGCCTGACTATTCATATCAACAGATTGCTGATTCGTAGAATACATATTGCTGTCTGTATTATAATTTGCACCATTGCCATTATACATATTATTGTTATTACTGTACATATCATTTGGTATATTTCCTGCCGGAGCATACATACCGCCACCCGTATTATTATCAGCCGGATGATTTACCGCAAACTTATATATACCAATAGCAAGATAAAGCAGTATTATAACAAAAGCAATCGTCCACATAAGTGTTCCCATGCCAGACACAACGTATGTATTCAGCAGCTTTTTTACAATATACCATATCGCTCTTATATAAACAGCAGCTTTGAAGATAGTTCCGTATGATATTTTTGCTCCAAAAGCACTTGAAAATATCTTACCAATACCTCCCCATATTGCGCAGCATATAAGGAAGCCAATAAATGAAGCCACTGCGCAGAATACATATATCCAAATAATTACAGGCGTGTCATATTTCTCTATTATATCTACAATAATCTGTTTATCAAAATATGACTGATTATATACAGCATGAAGATAATCATATACATCATCCCATTCTAATGTCTGTATGCCTTCACTTCTGCTATACATAACTATTTCCCGGCTTGATGCTATAACAATATTGCTATAACGCTTTACATCAATCATTTCATCAACTTCATCTCTATCCACAAAATTCTTGCTGGTATCTATACATATATAGTTGAGTTCACTCTCATCTATCCACTCATAGCGTTCTTCACAACGGAAACCATCATTATCTATACGAAAATCTACAATCCGGCTTCCTACCTCTCTCGCAAGTTTTCCATTACCAAATGCATTGTTATATGGTAAAAACACTGTTAAAAACGGAGTCAGAATTGCAAATATAAGCGCAATCATTATTGCCGAACCCCACGAACCATTATTTCCGTTTTTAATATATTCTTCAGGCTTTATAATGCCCACAAACATACCCTTTATATTACTAAAAAAACCTCTTTTATTTTCCTGCATATCAATCTCCATTCCGCCACCTTAATCCGGTGGCATATATAGTAATGAAAGTTTCTCTTTCCTTCACACTATGCCTTATCTTATTATATATTTTCATTTCAACTAAAACCTATACCTTTAAGCCAGAAACCTGCCAACACTTACGTTGGCTTTTTGTTAGCACTATTCGCATAACGCGCCTGACAATGCGGTCATTTTTCGGAAGTACAGGATGTATCCTCATATATCTTATCATCCGAAGCTTTCACAGTTTGTTCCGATGAATCATCATACAAGCTATTATGTATTAGTTCTTCATATGGCAAAGAACCCAGCTTTGCTTTAGGTACCGGTGGATGTGGTGGTGGTATTAACCCTCCGGGTCTACGTAATTCGCCACCCCCCATAATTCCTTTTGCTTTTGCCGGCATCGACATTCTCTCCCTTCAATATTCGCTGCTCGCACTAAACAGACTTCGTCTGCTTCTGCTCGCTTGCGCTCATTATATCATGGTTAAGGGGGTTTTGGCATTAGTAATTTAAAAAAATCACACAAATATCAATTATTTTTCTATTACCTTTTTGCAGCATTCATTTTTCCTTATTTTTCCTTTACATTTGTTACTCTTTTATTACCTTTTTTATTGACTTTTTACAAATTAATAACTATTATGTTAACTATGCACACAAAAAACTTATAATAATAAAGAAATTATTGGTATGGAGGATTATATGATTAAGAAAAAGATTTTCAAAGCCCTTTGTGCAGCAGCACTCGGCTGTGTAATATGTACATTTTCTTTTCTAAACACCAATTTAAAAACGTCATATGCACAAGAAGGGCCTGATAAACCAAATGCAATTACCGAAGAAAATGAAACAGGCACTATCACAATAAATTCAACAACTACTAAGTCCGATATAGAACGTATAGTATCTGAAGGCTGCTTTAACAGTTCAAAGCTGACGAAGTCACAAATAGAACATATATACAGTTTATATGATAATGACCCGCAAACAATTACCGAGTTGCAGAAGCAATCAGATTATAACCAGGGTGCACCCGTATTATATAGTACATATACTCACTCTCCCCTTTTTAACGGTTATACCGTAGTTGATGGTATTGATGTTTCCCAGTGGAATGGTGATATAGACTGGGATATGGTAAAAGCTTCCGGTGTGGACTTTGTCTTTATCCGTGTAGCCGGACGCTACTACGGAGGCGGCGGTTATTTTACAGATGATAATTATAAACAAAATATTGAAGGTGCTCTCGCTGCCGGTCTTGATGTTGGTGTATATATATTCTCTGCTGCCATATCAACTACAGAAGCAAAAGCAGAAGCTGCATATACAATGAACCTCATCAAAGACTATAATATAACACTGCCTATCGTTATGGATTACGAATATGGTCCGGGACCATCAGGAAGATTATACGAGGCCAATCTAAGTAAAGCTGCTGCAACAAATATCGTAAACACATTCTGTAATGCCGTTGAAGCAAAAGGATATGTCGGCATGATATATGCCAGCAAATCAGTTCTTGCTGAAGATATGAATGCTGCTGCCATAGCCACAAAATATCCTGTATGGAATGCACAGTATAATGACGAGGATACACTTACAAGTCCACATTCATACTGGCAATACTCATCTACAGGTATTGTTCCGGGCATCAGCTATGCTACAGATTTGAACTTCAGATATATAAAGAAACCTAATACAGTGACCTCACTATCATACGAAGCCACAGACAACTCTATTACTTTGTCATGGAAAAAGGTACCTGAAGCATACGGATATCAAATAGCCCGCTATGATGAAGCCAATGACAAATATGTAGTCATTGCATCTGTCAAAGGTGCCAGCACTACAAAATATAAAAACAAATCTCTGATTGATGGAAAGACATATAAATATAAAGTCAGAGCATATTACAAGCTCAAATCAGGCAATAAATACGGAAATTATTCTTCTGAATTTAAAGCAACTACCATATCAGATCAGGTAAAGAATGTAAAGCTGTCAGGCATTACAGACAGCTCCATAAAAATAAGCTGGACAGAAAAAGGAAGTGTATCAGGCTATCGTATCCTACGTTCAAAAGGTACAAGTACGAATTATAGTGTAGTTAAGACAATAACATCCGCAACAACCTCTTCATATACTGATAGTGGGCTGCTTGGCGGAACAAAATATAACTACAAAGTGCAGTCATATTCCAAGTCAACAGATGGAACTGTTACTTACCATGACCCATCTGATATAAAAAGTGCAACTACCCTTCCGGGAGCTGTAACAGGACTTAAAGCATCTAAAACCACTACAGATTCCATAACGCTTACATGGAATAAGCAGGCAGATGTAATCGGTTATAAAGTATATGTCTGGAATAATGCCACAGGCAAATGGCGGCTTCTTGCAAAGCTTAGCAGTCCTTCAAAAAACAAATACACACATAGCAGTCTTACAGCAAACAAGGAGTACAAATACTCTGTAGTAGCATATTATGCATCAGGCAATTCTACCAAGAATACAAAACGTTCAAGCACACTTACTGCTTACACTGGTGTGTATGCCGTATCCGGTCTTAAGGCATCTGACCGGACTGCAAATTCCATAACGCTTACATGGAATAAACGTTTACACGCAGACGGCTATGTTGTATATATGTACGACCCTTCGGCAAAGAAAAATGTGCTTGTAAAACGCATTACTTCAAAGAACATCTGCAGCTACAAAGCTACCGATATTCCTTCCGGAAGGGAAAGAACCTTTACCGTAATGCCATATCGTCTGATAAATGGTATCTATTACTATGGCACAGGTGCTGAAATTACAATTTGTACCAAGCCTGTTGCTACAAGCAAAGTAACGTATAAGAATTTTGGTTCATATACCATACTTTCATGGAAAAAAGTAAGCGGCGGAAATGGATATGTAATATACAAATATAACAAAGACTGCACAAAGAGAACAAAAATTGCTACCATACAAGGCAGCAATACATTGACCTATATAGCTCCAAAGCTTAGTTCCGGTGAAACATACAGAGTTGTCACTTACAAGAAATCCGGAAGCAAAAATATATTAAGCAATCGTTCTGCTGCTCCTGTTCTTAATAATGGTGTAATTACCGGTATTGTAAATGCAGATGTAGTAAATGTCAGAAGAGATGCAGGAACTAATTACAGCATTATCACTGAAGCAACTAAAAATACTACAGTTACTATTCTTGGTATAAAGAAAGCATCAGGCTCTATATGGTATAAGATATCTCTAAAAGAAGCAGGAAACACAATTACAGGATACATGTCAGGTGATTATATAACATTGAAATAGAACATATAACAAAAACCTGTTAAGCCGGTAACGACTTAACAGGTTTTTTATTGCATTTTTATCCTTTGAAGCAATAGCCAACACCTCTTATAGTCTGTATATATACAGAATCTTCTCCTAACTTGTCGCGTAGTCTTTTTATATATACAGAAAGTGTATTATCATCTACAAATGCTTCATCTACATCCCAGAGCCGCTCTATCAGTTGTCTTCTCGTAAGTGTTTTATTTTTATGTATTATAAGTTCTTTAAGAAGACGAAACTCACTTGGAGTAACCTCTATAGGAATGCCATTTCTAAATATTTTGTATTTATCACTATCAACTACAGTATTGCCAAATGAATATGTATTTTCAGAAAATATTTCATCCGAATTCGCATTAATACTACTATTTGCCGCATTTGAAATCGTTGTTGTTCCGGTTCCATATACATCCGAAGTATGTTTATCATGTTGTGTAAGCATATCTATCTTATATTGCTGTCTTCTAAGAAGTGCTGCAATTCTTGTCAAAAGCTCTTTAACTCTGTATGGCTTTGCTATATAATCATCTGCGCCAAGTTCCAACCCCTGAACCAGATTCACTTCATCCGAAATTGCTGTAAGGAATATAATAGGAACGTAATTCCCCTTAGCTCTTATGTCTCTGCAAAAATCATAACCATTTCCGTCAGGCAGCATAACATCAAGTAATACAAGCTGTATAGTATCATCAAGAAGCTCATATGCCTGTTTAATATTTTCAGCATGCTTTACAACATAACCTTCTGATTTTAATGCATATTCTGTTCCAAGTGCCAGTGCATAATCATCTTCCACCAGCATAATAGTAGTCTCTGCCATCTCTCAATCTTCCTTAAATATCAATCAGTTATTGCTTTAAATGAAGCTTTCACATAACCATCAGCAAACAGCACATATTCTTTTCCGTTAAATCCCCACATAAGCTTCTCCTCTGCATATGATGGTTCTACAAACTTTACATCAAGCCGCTTCACCCTGTTTAATTTGCACGCTGCCGTTCTTAAAAGAAGCATTCCCTGAACAACAGGATGATCCGTCAAATGAATCTTATTTTCATCTCCTGTCTCTTTGCTGAAACTGTATACCTCGTCTTTTGAAAATGTATGAAATGCCTCTTCATTTTCGTAATCCGTCTTTTCAACTCTCTTTATATCTTTGGCTTTATCAGACGCTTTAACAAGCGTTATGGTCATCTTCTCGACAGGCTCTTCTATGCCATCAGCATTACCCAGTATAGATAAAATATACATAAATGCATTTTCTTTTACATCACCATAAGAATATACAATATTTTCTGCCGCTTCTGCTCTTTCTATATCTGCAGTATAAGAAATCTTTCCTATAAATGCCCCCTGGTATGTTGACGCATCCATATCTGTCATCTTTGTTCCTATTCCCATTATTCTGTCATAAATCTTCATATAAATTACTCCTTATCATCTAAAAAAAGAATGCCGGCCTATTCAATAAATATAAGCGGCATTCTTCTTTTTTTACAAATCAGCCTTTACTCTCTCTGCAATTCCTTCTGCATCAATTTTATATTTATGAAGCAGCTCTTTTGCAGGCCCGGATTCGCCAAAGGTATCATTTATGCCTATTCTTGTAACCTTAGTAGGGCATTTTTCTGAAAGCACTTCCATAACAGCACTTCCAAGTCCA
>JBJEMQ010000256.1:0-1930 GCA_051879755.1 Coprococcus sp.
GTTTCTGTCAAGTAATCGTTGGCACGATTCTTACCCGGACGCTTTCTTCACGGTGATGGTTCCATTCCGGGACCGCTCTCGCTTAGTTGCTCCGCGTAGCAGTACTAAATTCGTGCTTTGCACTCATTAAGTACTGACGGTCGCAAATGTCCCTGCATGGAATCCATCACCGCTTTCGAAAGCTGTTTCTTCTAGAATCCCCACATATATTTATCTTATCATTTCATTTATAATCCTGCCAAGCATTCCCATGCATGATGAGCTTTCCCTTCAACTGATTCATACAGATATATCAGGCTTCCATTAACCGGATATTCATATCCTTTCCCTACTTTCTTTTTTATCTGACCTGCCATGAGTATATCTTTTTCTATTCTTTCTGCCACTTCCTGTTCAAACACCGGCATCTTGAGTTTTGATGCTACTTCCTTTAATCTGCCACTGCATTTCTTCGCCAGTATCTTCGCCAGATTATTTCCACCCTTTATACTCCAGCTGGTATGATTATGTTTCATACGCTTTGCTATGACACTCCATACATGATTCTCCATGGTTCCCATATTTCTGTATACCAAACCTTCTTTATTTTCCGGAAGATTTATTCCCTTTTGAGTGTACGGTATCAGTCCTTCTCGGTTGCTCCTGAAATATGTCATTAACCTGTCAGCTTTTTCAATTTCATCATCGTCATCCAGACTGTTTCGATATATCTCAAGATAATCAAAAAGTCTGTCAAGTTCCTGGGCATCCAACATTTCATGTATTGCAGATATACACTGTGGATATGATATATTTTCTTTTATTGCTTTATTACGATGGAAGGGATCTAATTGAAATACAGTGTCCGCATCGCAGATGTTTTTAACCCATTCTGCACCGTCAGCATTCATTATTCTTACTTCTGTTTCATCAAGATTATAAGTCTCGGCTATGGCAGCTTCCCTGTACTCCTGAAAATCCTTTGAACTTGAAAAACCAGCAACAACAACCTTGCTGTCCAGGGTATACCTGTCCTTTCCGGTTTCCTTCCAACCGTCATAGGCTATGCCAACCTTTATCTCGCCCTTATTTTGCTTTTCTCTCTGTAATCTAACATATACTCCGTCCGTTTCTTCAAACAGGACAGGAGCCTCTTTGCCACCCTTAATCTGTCCTGCCTTATGTGCTTTTACAAGTTTCTGCTCATCCTCGCAGACCTTTTCTCCAAGTGCCTGGATTACATTCCATACACCCATTGCGCTTATACTTTGCCCGGTCATATCTGTTATCTTTTCTGCTGTTTCACGATAGGACATCTCCGTAATGTTTGACACCATCTGTTCCGCCATGTTCATGGATATGAGACCAACACCTGATATTTCAAGCTGCTCATCAAGGAGAAAGACAAACTCTGTTAATCCATCCTCTCGGGTCACCTGATAGATTCTTCTTTCATATTCAACTTCACCATAGACCGTCTTTACTGTTGTCTTTTTCTTCCCTTTGTTTCGATATGCTTCTTTATCCCTTGTCTCCATGAGATAGATATCATAACGTTCCAGAAAGTTTCTGGTATATTCCTGACCAAGCTTGCATATCATTTCAAAAGTTTTTTTCTCAAAGTCCTTGAATGTTAATCCATTTTCGTTTAGCATAATAGTGTCACATAAATCTCCTTATCATTTTTTCTCGTCAATTAAATAATAAGATTAATTTATGTGATATGGAAGAGGTTTCGTACCTCTTCCTTTATTTTTTGCCAACTAATATTTTACTCTAAGTTGTAGGCGACATCTTATTTGTGTTATTAAGCTGTGATACAAATTCTCCCTCTGCAAAGATATTTTTCAAACCTTCTTATCCGCACGCTGATTGCCCTTAAATTCCTTCTCTACATGACAATGCTCCTGTTTGCCAACCAACTTAGCGCCCTCAAAATCCAGCTCGATAA
>JBJEMQ010000257.1:0-7606 GCA_051879755.1 Coprococcus sp.
ATATTCTTTCTGTAGCTTTTGCTGCTTCAACAACAAGTTCTTCGTCAATAGGCTTTATAGTATGAATGTTTACTACCATAGCATCTATACCCTGCTTAGCAAGCATATCTGCTGCCTTGAGAGATTCCGAAACACAGAGACCTGTCGCAATAATAGCAACATCCTTACCATCTCTTAAAGTAATACCCTTTCCGAGCTCGAATTTATATGTAGATTCATCATTTATAACAGGAAGTGCAAGACGTCCGAATCTCATATAAACCGGTCCGACATATTCGTATGCCGCCTTTACTGCAGCTCTTGCTTCTACATCATCACACGGATTGATAACCACCATTCCCGGTATCTCTCTCATAAGTGCGATATCTTCATTACACTGATGGGTTGCGCCATCCTCGCCTACAGATATTCCTGCATGGGTAGCTCCGATTTTTACATTAAGGTGCGGATATCCAATGCTGTTTCTCACCTGTTCATAAGCTCTTCCTGCTGCAAACATGGCAAATGAACTCATAAACGGAACATAACCACAAGTGGACATACCTGCCGCAATTCCTGCCATATTTGCTTCTGCGATACCACAATCTATATGCCTCTCAGGAAATGCCTTTTTAAAGGTTGCTGTCTTTGTTGCAGCAGCAAGGTCAGCATCTAAAACAATTAAATTATCATGTTCCCTGCCCAGTTCCACTAAAGCATTACCATAACTGTCTCTTGTTGCAATTGCTTTATTCTCTAACACAGTGCCTCGCCCTCCTTTTCAAGCTCTTCCATAGCAATTCTATATTCTTCATCATTTGGTGCCTTGCCATGCCAGCCTACATTATTCTCCATAAAAGAAACGCCCTTACCTTTAACAGTATGTGCAATAATAGCAGTTGGCATACCTTTTGTAGCTTTTGCTTCAGAAAAGGCTGCATCTATCTCATCGAAATCATTTCCATTAATATTTATCACATGAAAACCAAATGCTTTAAATTTCTCATCTATAGGATACGGCGAACATACCTCATCTATGGTGCCATCTATCTGCAAATTATTATTATCTACTATAACTACCAGATTATCCAGTTTTCTATGACCGGCAAACATGGCAGCCTCCCATATCTGACCTTCCTGAATCTCACCATCACCACACAGACAATATGTGCGATATTCTTTATTTGAAAGCTTTGCTGCAAGTGCCATTCCTACGGCAGTAGAAAGTCCCTGACCAAGCGAACCTGATGACATATCCACTCCCGGTATATGCTTCATGTCAGGATGTCCCTGGAGCATTGCACCCACATGTCGTAAACTGTTCAATTCTTCTATCGGGAAAAATCCTCTATGTGCCAATGCAGCATAATAACCCGGTGCAGTATGTCCTTTAGACAATACAAAACGGTCACGATTCTCATCTTTTGGATTCAATGGGTCTACATTCATCTCCTCAAAATACAGATATGTAAATATATCTGCAGCCGAAAGAGAGCCACCCGGATGTCCGGATTTTGCACTATACACACCTGTTACAGCACTTTTGCGGACATTTACAGCCATTTTTTGAAGTTCTAACTTGTTCATTTGTTTTCTCCTTTTTGTCCGAAAACTTTTTTCATATTTTCATCACATTGCCACAATCCTATTCTTATCATGGCACGCATATATTGATTATAACATACTTTCATGTCTTTGCAATCAAAAACCTAATTGAGGTTATTATGAGCATTTATTTCAAAAAGCCATTAATAATCTGTTCGGTAGCTTCTTCCTCCGTAAGTCCGAGCGTCATAAGTTTAATAAGCTGTTCTCCGGCTATCTTGCCTATTGCCGCTTCATGAATAAGATTTGCATCTATATTATTTGCCGTAAGCTTAGGACTAGCCGATACGCTGGCATTATCCATAATAATTGCGTCACATTCACTATGACCTTTACATTCATTATTACCATTTATGACAGAAAAGAATTCCTGTTTTGAATTATCTTTTGCCACTGACCTTGATATAACATTTGCACTGCAGTTTCTGCCGTTCAAATCAACAGAAAAATCTGTTTTTGCATATTGCATTCCATGCGTCATTATTTTCTCTCTTATCTCAAGAGAAGCACCATCCTTCAATTCGGCTCTTGTAATACGATTTGTGGAATCAATACCTTTTATCTGAGTAGTTTCCATCTCCATATGAGCCCCTTCGTCCAAATGAACAATTGTCTCAGGATTCATAATATTCTCACCTGAACCATCGCCTTCTCCATAATGTCTCTCGACATATTTCACTTTGGCATTTTTACCCACAAAAAAGCTATGTACTCCATCGTGTTTTGATGTGTCTACACCGCAATTATGAATGCCACATCCTGCTATAATAACTACGTCAGCATCCTCTCCAACAAAGAAATCATTATATACCATCTCCTGCAAACCACTTTTGCTAAGAAGTACCGGAATGTGTACACTTTCATTTTTTGTTCCGGGTTTAATAATTATATCTATTCCGGGTTTATCTTTTTTTGTAACTATGTCTATATTTGCAGTTGTATTACGGCTGTCTAACTGTCCATTAGCACGAATATTATAAGCCCCTTCCGGAACTTCATGCAGTCCTGCTACCTGTTGTAATAAACTTTTCTGAATTGAGTCCATTTCTAATCCTTTCCAAATTATATTATTGCAAATATTCTATATCAAAATACTATACCAAACCGCCTGATTTTCTCAATCAAACGGAATTGTGTCCGTCTAATTTCAGAGCATTTATCTAACTGTTTGAACACTGTTTTTCCAAAACATCACATCTGGCAGAAGTACCAAGCAATTTTGGCATGACCTCTTCCCTTGTACCCACGGACTCTATCTGTCCATTTGCAATAACCACTATCTTGTCAGCTATATTAAGTATACGTTCCTGATGAGAAATAATAAGTATGGAACCATGCACATCATCGCGAAGTTTTTCAAATACCTTAATCAGACTGTTAAAGCTCCACAAATCAATTCCCGCCTCAGGTTCATCAAACAAAGAAAGCTTTGTAGCCCTGGCTATAATCATAGCTATCTCTATACGTTTAAGTTCTCCACCTGACAAGCTTCCATTTACTTCCCTATCCACATAGTCCCTGGCACATAATCCCACTTCAGACAAAATATCGCATACCTCACCCACTTTCATGGTCTTACCTGCTGCTATAGAAATCAAATCCTTAACTGTAATCCCTTTAAAATGAACAGGTTGCTGGAACGCAAAACTTATTCCCTTGTTTGCTCTTTCAGTTATATTACTCTCTGTTATATCTTCACCATCAAGTATTATCTGTCCGCTTGTAGGCATAATTATTCCTGCTATTATCTTTGCAAGAGTAGATTTTCCTCCACCATTAGGTCCTGTTATCGCAACAAAATGCTCATCTATCTTTAAATTAATATTCTTCAGTATCTCCTTTGTTCTGCCATCTTCCTCTACAGCATACGAGATATTTCTTAATTCAAGCATATGCTCCTCCACGTATCTTAAAGTATTTCATGCAAATGCATGATAATTCCAAATATTCACAAAGGCTATTATATATTATTATTTTCATTTGTCCAATATATATGCACCAACTTTTTCCGAGAATTATTATAACTTTTTTATCACTAATTATCTAAAATCCCATATCTTCATTTACAAGAATTACTTTAATCCTATCCTTATGCTTACTATATCTTGTAGTTAAAAATTGGCAGCATATAGTGTCCGGAGCAAGGCAGTCTGCGCATGAACCTGTTTTACTGCAAGGAGTAGAAAGATTAAAACGCTGTGCATTTACAGGTGCCGCCTCATTTCTTGCACGACTTAAGGCAGCCTCTTCATCTTTTACTATTTTATTCATACCACATATAACTATAACATGCGAAGGACCAAATACGATTGCAGCTACACGATTACCGTTTCCGTCAATATTTACCATAATACCGTCTTCTGTCATGGCATTGCATCCTGTTATAAAATAATCAGCAAAAAACATCTCTCTTGAAACCTGTATCTTCTCTTCTGCCGTCCGGGCTTTGTCACGATTTATTTCTTTATAATTTCCTTCTATAACTGCATCAATAAGTCCTATATCTATGGCACTCATCGAGCCTCCCCAACCGACAGAACTGCCCTCCGGTATAAGGCTTAGAGCTAATTTCAGGGCTTCTTCCTTTGTCTGTACATAAAAGCCCTCCATATTTCTTTTCTTAAGGCCTTGTATAACTTTCTCTGCTAACATGTCATTTCTCATATTTCTGAATTTACTCATCTGTATATATCCTCCATTCATAATTAATATGTGTCAACCATATGCAAACGCAAAGATTCAAATAGTTCTTGCCACCAGCTTTAAAGTATCCACTCATACATTATCCCAAACAGCTCCCTCACATAGTAAGTAGGCAGCAGCCACCATGCCGTTTTTCCTGCTATCGCATAACTTTCCAGTTCAAGTTTCTCTGCTACTTTTTGTGCTCTATACTCATGAAACTCATTTGTAACTATCGATATAGTCTCCGGGAGTTTGTTTTCTTTTATGATTTTCTCGGCAAATTCAATATTCTCTCTTGTTGATGTTGATTTATCTTCCATATATATTCTATCTGCCGCTATTCCTTTTTCAACCAGATAATTATACATACACTGAGCTTCTGACATTACCTCATCAGAGCCTTGTCCACCACATACTATACATGGTGTATCAGGATTTTCCATAAGATAATCATAAGCCGCATCAAGTCGTTCACGAAGCATAAGACTTGGTCTTCCACTTGGAAGGACTGCACAGCCAAGCACAACAACCGTAGTATTGTTTTCCGGCTTTGATGTTGCCGCTGACACCATAAAATATGTTAATATCCCTGTAAGCACAAGTATACTTACCACGCATAACATAACTAATGACAGAATTATCTTTCCAATTTTCTTTTTCCACATGCCGGTCACCCATCTGTCCACACATGGTTTAAAAATACCATATATCAAAAGAAGTCCAAAAATCATCACTCCGGCAACAGTACCAACATTTACATTTCCTCTCACTGCAAGAGGAAAAATATAAAAGAATAGCCCTACTATTCCAATAATAATAAAAATAATACTAAATATTAATGACTTAACTGTTCTTTTCATATCTCTCCTTATCGCTTTTCCATCTCATATTCATCTGCAAATCTTTGCAATATCCTACTTTTCTCACTCACCTGCTACACATTCTAGCACAACTATTTTTTGGTATCAACAAAACACTTATTAAGGTTTCTGTATTGAACTTTAATTCCCACCGCTATATAATAAACAAAAAAATTAAATGCATGAAGAGCCACATATCTACCGTAAAAAGGGAGATTACTCCTTCGGCTCACAACATGCTTGGAGGTAGCAGCAAATGAGGAATTACACAACACAGATGGACGCAGCCAGAAAAGGAATCATAACACCTGAAATGGAAACAGTCGCAAAAAAAGAAAAAATGACTGCGGAAGCAATAATGAAGCTTGTTGCGGAAGGAAAGGTAGCAATATGTGCTAACAAAAATCATACCTGTCTTAATCCGGAAGGTATTGGAAGTATGCTTAGGACAAAGATAAATGTAAATCTTGGAGTCTCAAGAGACTGCAAAGACTATGATATAGAAATGCAGAAGGTTATGAGTGCAGTAGAACTTGGTGCTGAAGCTATTATGGATTTGTCCAGTCATGGTAACACACAGCCTTTCAGACAAAAGCTAACCAGTGAATGTCCTGCCATGATTGGTACCGTACCGGTCTATGACAGTGTAATTCACTATCAGCGGGATCTTTCTACCCTTACAGCCAAAGATTTCATAGATGTAGTACGTCTTCATGCCCAGGATGGTGTTGACTTTGTTACACTTCACTGCGGCATTACAAGGAAAACTATTGAACAAATTAAAAAGCACAAACGCAAAATGAATATAGTGAGCCGTGGAGGAAGCCTTGTATTTGCATGGATGAGCATGACAGGAAACGAAAATCCGTTTTATGAATATTTTGACGAGATACTTGACATATGCGAAGAATATGATGTAACTGTTTCTCTTGGTGACGCATGCCGCCCAGGCTGTCTGGCTGATGCCACTGATGTATGCCAGATAGAGGAACTTGTACGCCTTGGAGAGCTTACAAAACGTGCCTGGGCTCATAATGTCCAGGTCATGGTCGAAGGTCCGGGGCATGTGCCACTCAACCAGATAGCCGCAAATATGGAGGTTCAGAAAACCTTGTGTATGGGAGCACCATTCTACGTTCTCGGTCCTCTTGTAACTGATATAGCTCCAGGATATGACCATATTACAAGTGCTATAGGCGGTGCCGTTGCTGCCATGAATGGTGCAGCTTTTCTATGTTACGTAACACCAGCTGAACATCTGGCTCTTCCAAATGTAGATGATGTAAAACAGGGAATCATTGCATCTAAGATAGCAGCCCATGCCGCCGATATAGCAAAAGGTATTCCAGGCGCCAGAGATATTGATGACAAGATGGCTGACGCAAGACGCAATCTTGATTGGGATGCCCAATTTTCATGTGCTCTAGACCCTGAAACAGCAAAAGCCATACGCGACAGTCGAAGTCCGGAGGATGATCATAGCGACACATGCAGTATGTGCGGCAAATTCTGCGCTGTACGAAGCATGAACAAAGCACTCGCCGGAGAATATATAGACATCCTATAAGAATTTATATATAAATTGCTTTTATATAGTACAAGAGAGACTGTGGGCAGTCTCTCTTGTACTATTTTAATATACATTTCATAAACAAAACTCTTCTCTTTATTACTAATTCAATGTCAAATCTCCATCTTTTACCCAGCCAAGCTTACGGCAAACCATATTAATAAGCGGGCAAAGAACAGCCGGAAGTACAAATGATATCATTATAAGTCCTATCCAATCCATAGCTGTAATAGCCGACTTTGCACCTGATGCAATATCATTTGTCCAGCCTGTATATACACCTATCTGTCCCACTAATCCACAGGTTCCCATTCCTGATGAAACAGGTGTACCATTCATCTGTAGCTTAAACAGACAGGTCGCTATAGGACCCGTTATCGCAGAAGTAACAATTGGCGCAATCCATATTCTTGGGTTTTTTACTATATTTCCCATTTGAAGCATTGATGTTCCTATACCCTGTGATATAAGGCCACCCACTTTATTCTCTTTAAATGACATAACTGCAAAGCCTACCATCTGTGCACAGCATCCGGCTACAGCTGCACCACCGGCCAGTCCCGTAAGTCCAAATGCTGCACATATGGCCGCCGATGATATAGGAAGCGTAAGCGCTATACCTACAAATACCGATACAAGAATTCCCATCAGGAATGGCTGCAGATTTGTTGCCCACATAATAAGGTCTCCCACCTTCATAGCTGCCTTGCCAAGTCCCGGCGCAAAGAAATACGAAAGAGCAACACCCGTTCCTATAGTTACAAGCGGTGTAATAAGTATATCTATTTTTGTTTCCTTTGATATCATCTTACCAAATTCAGCAGCAAGAATAGCTATGACAAGCACTGACAATGGTCCGCCTGCCCCTCCCAGAGTATTTGCTGCAAATCCTACTGTTATAAGTGAA
>JBJEMQ010000258.1:0-7530 GCA_051879755.1 Coprococcus sp.
GAAATTCCTTCTGAGAGAAAGAAAGAATATGAGGAGAACCTAAAAACCTTTAAAGCTATCTCTGTGAGGGAAAAGCAGGGAACAAAAATTGTAAAGGATTTAGCTGATAGAGAAGCGGCTATAGTTTTGGACCCGACATTATTGCTAGATGAAAACGGGTGGAGAAGCGTTGAAAAGAAATCGTATTGTTGCCCCAAGCATAAATATGTCTTTGTTTATGCGTTGGGGGATAAGAATGACAGATTTGAAGAAAAAATCAAACAGTTAAGGGAAAAATATGAGATCTTTGATGTTAGATCAATTCAGAAGAACGGAAAGGAACTGCCTGTTGGCCCCTCAGAATTTCTGTATTTGTTAAGAAATGCTGAAGTGGTTCTTACAGACTCCTTCCATGCAACTGTTTTTTCCATTATATTTCATAAAAGATTTATCACATTCAATAGGTCTGGATTGAATATGAATTCCCGAATCGAATCTCTTGCAGAACTAATTGATGTAGAAAAATGTCTAAATGAGTTTGGCGATTTAGAATGTAATAACGAAATTGATTATATGAATGTTGATACAATACTGAAAGAAGAGCGCAGAAAGTCAATTGAATTCTTGGAAAAAGCTCTTAATAATTAAAAGTAAGAGGGCTGATAAAGTGGCAAAAATTGAAAGAACTAAAAACGCATCAAGGAATATATTCTTTGGTGTAATATTAAAAACATATCAAATATTAGTACCATTCCTGATGCGTACAGCCATGATTTATTTAATGGGTGTTCAGTATCTGGGACTTAATTCACTTTTTACATCAATTCTCCAGGTACTTAATCTGGCTGAATTGGGTGTAGGATCGGCAATGGTTTATAGTATGTATAAGCCTATTGCGGAAGATGACAACACTACAATATGTGCGCTGATGAAACTTTATAGGACATACTATAGAGTGATTGGTCTTTTAATAGCAATAGTTGGATGTGCATTGACACCTTTTATTCCACATTTAATAAAAAGTGATGTTCCTGCTGGCATCAATGTCTACATTCTGTATTTATTAAATTTGGGGGCTACTGTTCTTTCATATTGGCTGTTCGCATACAAGAATTCTATTCTGCAAGCACACCAGAGGGCTGATGTGGTTTCTAAGGTTACTCTTATAACGAACACAATACAGTATGGCTTGCAGCTTCTTGTATTGTGGGCATTCCATAATTACTATTTATATGTAATAGTTGCACTTGCGACTCAGGCATTAACTAATATTATGACAGCAATATGTGCAGATAGACTATATCCACAGTTTAAACCGCAAGGTAAGGTTGATAAAATCCAGGTACAGAAAATCAATCAAAGGATAAGGGACTTATTCACTTCAAAGATTGGTGCTATTATTTACGATTCTGCTGATACTATTGTTATATCGGCTTTTCTTGGATTGACAGTATTGGCGATATATCAGAATTATTTTTATATTCTAAATGCGATAACCGGTTTGATTGCTGTAGTTTTCTCAGCTTGCACGGCTGGGATTGGTAACAGCATTGTTACGGAGAGTAAGGAGAAGAATTACCAAGATCTGAATAAATTCACCTTTATCATTACTTGGATTGCAGGATTTTGCTCGGTTTGCTTATTATGCATCTACCAGCCGTTCATGGAGCTGTGGGCTGGGAAAGACTTAATGCTTTCTTTCTCTGCAGTATTTTGCTTTGTAATTTACTTCTTTGTTCGTCAATTTAATGCTTTATTCAATTTATACAAAGACGCTTCTGGAATGTGGCATGAAGATAGACTTAGACCATTGGCTGCTGCCTTAACTAACCTTGTGTTGAATTTGATACTGGTCCAGTTTATTGGTATATATGGTATTCTGTTATCTACTGTACTTGCAATTCTCTGTGTTGGCATGCCTTGGCTGTTGCACAATCTGTTTACAGTGATATTTGAAAATAAACATATGTGGTCTTTCATCATGAAATTGGCAAGGTATACTCTTGTAGTTCTAATCAGTTGTATAGTAACATATTTCATATGCTCGAGGTTCATTATTGGTCTTATACCTACGATTCTGGTTCGTGGTCTGATCTGCCTTATTGTTCCAAATCTGATTTATTATCTGACATTCAGAAAGACAGAAGAATTTCGGCAAACACTTCAGTTGGTAGATAAGATGACAAAGGGTAAAATGAACAAAGTACTGGTTAAACTTGGAATGGAATAATATGAAAACATACGCAGCAATATACAACAATAACGAAATAAGAGAAAACTCCTCATCCGGAGGTATATTCTCCGCCCTAGCAAATAAGTTTGACGTAGTCTATGGTGTGGCTATGACAGATGATTGTTATGGAGCAGAAATGATTAGGGTGGAGGGAGATATTAGTCTTTTACGTGGATCTAAGTATTTTCAGGCTAAGGTGGGGGATGCGTTTAAAGAGGTAAAGAAGGATTTAATGGATGGCAAGAAAGTTCTTTTTTCTGGGACTGGATGTCAGATTAATGGATTATTCATGTTTCTTGGAAAAGAATATCAGAATCTCTTCCTGCTTGACATTATTTGCCATGGTACACCATCTCCAAAATTGTGGAGAGAGTACGCGAAATATCAGGAAAGTAAGCATGGAAAGCTTGAAAGTGTGAATTTCCGTTGCAAGGATGACAGTTGGGTTGACTTTGGCATGAGGGAAAACAAGCTCTATATCTCCAAGGATACAGACTCCTTCATGCGCATGTTCCTACGTAACTACTGTCTTCGTCCAGCGTGTTATGAATGTCATGCAAAGCACTATAAGAAGTCTGATATGACCATTGCAGATTTCTGGGGAATAGAGAATGTTGCTCCTGAAATGAATGATGGCAGAGGTACTAGTCTGGTAATAACTAGGACAGAGAAGGGGCAACAGTTATTTGAAGGAATAAAGAGTGAACTGAAGTGGAAAGAGGTTAGCTATGAGGAAGGCGTGAAAGGTAATCCTTCTGAGTATTCCTCTGTAGCTCGTCCACAGCAGAGAGATACCTTCTTTGTAGATTTAGAGAAGATGCCATTTTCTAAATTGAAGAATAAGTATTTAGAAGGTCCTCTATGGAAGAGGATTGGAAGGAGAATAAAACGCACCATTAAGAAAATTTCCGAGGGAGGTACTAACAAAAGATCCAATGCCAACTACGGTAGCTTCTTCACATTCAAGAAGTAATGCTGATTATGGTATGCTTCTGACGTTTAAAAAGTAGATTTAAGAAGGGAATAGAGGACAGATGAAAAAACAACAATATTGGCAAATGATAAGAGGGATATGTATCCTTACATAGACAATATGTTTTGGAATTTTTGTCTGACAAATCTTTGCTTCAGATAGCAAAGGTTTTGGAGAGGGATTCTTTACAAAAAAAGGCCGAATGCGAAAACAGATATTCTCTAGAAACATTTGAACGTTTCCCGGAAGATGAATTCAGCAGAAAATTCAAGAAGAAAGAGAAGACAATTATTGTACCTTACCTGAAATAGCATGTGAAGGAATTGATGGCATTATGGAATCTATATTTGAATGGATATACTTTGCCGGAGATTACATTTGAGGGAAAGTAGTACAGGGAGTCGTAAGCCATTAGATGTTACAAGCAGGGATGTTTTACATAATTTTTGTTACAGTGAGGTTACACCAATGAGAAGACGTATATCAGACAATAACATATTTCCTGTGTTTTCCATAGAGACAGAGTACAGGAAGCTACAAGAGCTTTTTTATGATAGAGGTGCATTTGGTAAGATAGTGGCCATAACACAGAAGGTCAGACCGAGTCTGAGCTATGCGGATTGTATTCATGCGATGTTTTTAGATTGGAGTCTCAGAGGAACATTTACAAGTGTAGAGGAAATGAGGACGGCACTTGAAATAAGTGAAGAGGACTTTGGAGACACAATTACAGAAGATCGTTTTCTGGATTATATCCAATTTATATTAAATGCCATTGTGTTTGTAGATGAACAGATAAAACGAGGCAGATATGCCATTTATCGAGCAGGGGATACTATTTTTAATGCCATTGTAGATAACTGTATTCATATTGTGGATAAACTCGGAGCAGAGATAGCTGAGGGAAATAATGAGATTTTCATTGCATACAAGGATGATGTTGCATCAGCAGTTGCAACATGTAACGAGGATTTATCCGGAAGTATTATAGAGTATCTTAAAATTGACAATCGCGGTGATTTGCAGCGGAAAGGCGAGATATTGTGCACATTGGCAAAGAAACTGGAACCATTTGAGAAAAAAATGAATGGCTCGGAGTTCACAGCGTTGTGTACTGATACAACGATGCTTATGAATAAAATAGGTGCAAGACATGCACTAAAGCCTGAAGATAAGCTGAATGCCATATTTATGTCCATGGATGAAGAAGAACTGGAGAAGTGGTATGACCGGGCTTTTCACATGTTTCTTGGATGTATGGCAGTGATACCTTATCTGGATATAAAGTCTGAAATAAAGGCCATCAAGAGAGAAAACCAGTAGTTGCGCATGTTCAGACATATTTGAAATATCGAGAAGAATAAAGGATATATGAATAAATTTGTATATAGATTTGGGCACAGTGGGGTAAGACCTTCTAAAAGTTAATAGTGGAATATACCATGAACAAGTTTAGCAGATTCTAAAAGCTTATTCGTATTTTGTCATTTGAATTGTAGGAGGATGTTCTATATGGAAGAAATGAAAGGATGTTGTGTATTAACGTTACCGTTACTTACTCAACCTTGGCAGGAAGATATCATAGATAAGCGTTTTAACATAATGGAACATCTTGATAATAGTCTGATTGCCATGGAGCTCCGTAAGTTAAAAAATGTGCAGCGAACCAGGAAATACAAGGAAATTATACAAGAAATAAATAATACTCCCGAGGATAAGAGAAAAGAATTATATAGAAAACGTGAAAAGCTGCTTTTCGCATGTTTGCTGATAACGCCAATCGTCTAAACCAATTAAATATGTTATACGCAAGAGCGTGAACCTGAAGCCTATTGGCATTTCATTTGCAGATGCATGCAATAAATATAATGAGAAGGTTGCGTTCGAGTGTGTTCCGGGTAATACAGGCATTACAAAGAAAGATACAAAGCTAATGCGTCAGTTTATTGACAACTACAATGGCATGGAAATTAATATTGAAGCACATGTAAAGAAAGGCTCTAAACAAAGTAATCCTAATTTTGTAAGAATATATTTTGCATATGTTAGGGATTTAGATACTCCAAAGATTGTTGTTGGTTCTATAGGAGAACACTTAGATACTGCGGCAACAAGGTTTCAAAGTTAGCATGTCATTAAGTTAAATGTCTAGAAAGTGTTTGATGACTGCTGGAGAGTATTTTTTTGTGAACCGCTCGGGACAGCGTCAATAGCGCTTACATTGGAAAGTAATCTCTTTAGTTCTGAAGAGACTTGAAAGTGAATTTACAGATTTGATGATAAAGACTGGCGAAGACTAAGCAAGCAGTATGGAGTTAGCCGCTATAACAATTCATGGCGGGTAGGTGTGAAAAAGAATTATAGCGTGACCATTATAAAGAGGTATAGATAATATGAATTTATTGCAGCAGTTTAAAAATTTGTTTGATCCGTCTACTGCACTGGGGGCATTTCTTATCAGTTTTGTTGCGGGGATTGTAAGTTCTTTTTTTGTTGGAAGAAAATACCAGATTCACCGTGAAAAGAAAAATAGCATCGATGTGCACAGTGCCGGCGAAATTATTCAGGATGTTCATAAAAAGAATAATCCGGATTTGAAAGATGTGAAAACAGTGAAGAAAAATATGATTAAGGCAGGAACGGTTACCGGATCAATTAAGCAGGATATTGAAGAGTAGGTTATATTATGTTGTGTGATAAGATAAGGGCATTGATGCATCGTGACAAGAAAATAAATTCCATTCAGGTTGATAATATGGAAAATGGAGATATATACCAGGACACAACAGTAAATGTAATTGATAATCCCGCAATTTCCATTAACCATATTAAAGACAATCCTGAGGATCTGAAGATTGCGCTGGCTTCTATTTCAAATGTTTTATTGCAGCAGAGTACCGCACTTCCCCAGGGATACCATCCTGTAGTGTCTATGAAGAATGGTAAGGCTGAAGTTCATAGTGAAGCTCTAACAGAGGAAGCCAAAATAAAGTATCCTCAATATATAAAAGGAAAAGTCAAGGTTGTACTTCCTATAGGTACTTCTTTTCAGGATGCACTGAATCGGGCAAGAATATCACAAACTCCTATCGATGTTGAAATGATAGATATGCAGAAAATGATAGGTGAAGTAGTTGACCCATACCAGGATCAGTTCCAGGAAGAGTGGAGAAAAAGTACTTTTAAGATTGTTCCTGAAGAGTTACCGCCTGGGATGGACTGCGTCATTGGTATAGATAATTCACCATATCGGTACAATACAGTAATGAGAATACGACCTGTTAATCCTGATGATAATATTTTTGTCATTTCCAATGAAGAAACTGATTCGGAGTTTGTATTGATTTTGACATATCATACAGATACAAAAGCGACGGACTTTACATATAAATTTAATGGAACAGCTTGGAACAGTATTTATAAATTTTTGAATTTTATGAAGGCGGCTGTCTCTGGCAGCACTTTATACGTTCATGTAATAAAGCAGGATCAGGATTTGTTCAGGTCTACGTTAGAGCATGCATTATTATATGATGACTATGACAGCATTGATTACAATATCGAGTTGGTCAAAAGGATAATCACGATAGAAAATCAATTTGGAATGAACTTTACGACACAGCAAGGCATTTCACAGGACGATATCGAAATGATTTATTTTGTGTCTGACAGTATAAATGGTGTACCGATGGGATTCACATGGGAGAACTTTAGCTTAACAGGTAAACTTGACTTGATGACATTTGAGGCGCTATGTAAGGATGTGAATTTTAAATATAAAGAGATTGCGAACATTACTATACTAGGGACAACAATACCCAATATAACCGTATGTGTTAATCTTGAATCTGCCAGAGTCGATAATTTTGATGAGATTAGTGAATATATAGACGAGCAAAAAACGGAGCAGGTTGAAATTCGTTTGGTACCTGGACAAGGCGGAAACCACGGAACAAGGATTGTGGAAATATAAGTCACTGGGGATGGTGTTTTTCGGTTTTTTGTCTGTACCTTGTGGATTTGTGTCGCCGGGGAGGTTCTGCCCTCTGGGTTATGCAGGTACAGCGACACATTGGTTATGTACGGAGTGAAGTCAGGACACCAGAAAGTTGAGAATAAAATGTTAAAAACACAACAAATGCATTACAATGTAAACCACATGATTGACAAGTTGCATTTTAGACATATAATCTTAATTAAGAAATGAGTATATACTATAGGCAAATATGTTATATGGGAGGTGTTCATATGGCTACAGTACCTACGCAGGTAAGAATTGATGAAAATTTGAAAAAGCAGGCTACAGAGCTTTTTTCGCAGTTAGGAATGGATATGTCCAGTGCAA